>JAEUIE010000023.1 GCA_016795155.1 Planctomycetia bacterium
GCCAGTGGCACCAGTATGGCTGCTACGGAATGTGCCAGGATTAGTGCCAGCGCCACGCCGGCAGCACCCTGGCCGGGAACCAGAAACCAGGCAGACAGTAATGCTACCACAATCCATGCCATGTGAATGAACATGATGACTCGCGGCCTGAGAATCGTCAGTTGATTGACCGCGGGCTGTGAAATCATGTGAATCAGTGCCACCACCAGAAGGTAACTGGCAGGATAAACACCTTCCACAAAGTCCTTTCCGAAGAAGAAAGGCAGCAGCCAGGGAAGCAGTATCAACCCGACACAGGTGACAGGAATCATGTAGATCGCGGACAGCCAGGTATTGATCAGGACAACGCGGTTAACTCCGCCATACGGTTCGCCTCGCAAGCGTGTCATCAAACTGATGGTTGCCTGGTTCAAGAGGCTCGGAAGAACACCTGTGATGTTTCGGATGGAACTGGCAGCGTTGTAGTAGCCAACTTCACGGAACCCAAAAAAGGGATAAACCGAAAGTGCATAGTTCGCCATCCACACCACACCCTGCTGAAGTGCAAATCCCAGGGGCAGCAGTGAGGTTGCCATCAACTCTTCACGCGAGGCATAGCGAACGAGCAGTGCCATCATGGCAATCATCACCAAGTTGACCGCGGTACTGGTGCCCAGTTGTAACAGGCCAAAGCGTAACATTGGTTTCACCGGCACATCACTGGCGATGCGGGAAAACAGATTGACGTTAAAATGATGGTGCAACAACCAGAGAATCACAGTACACGCGCTGAGTGCCGACACAGCATGAGCGAATACCATCCAGCCCGGCCCCTCCATGGCAGCCCAGGGCATGAGCAACAACATGGTAATTCCGAAAATGGATGAAAGCATCACCAGGCCGCGGTAGTATGAAAGCCCCAGCATCAGGCCGCGTGCTGCATCAAGCATGACAAACATCGGTGCTGTGAAGACCGTTACCAGCAGCACACGAAAAAACAGAGGCTTGTTGTAAAACCAGTGAGCCAGCGGCCACACACAGATCAGCATTAACAACGAGGCAATCAGTGCTAACTGCACTGATAAATGAATAATGCGCAGGACAAACGCCTGATTTTGCGGATGCCCGACGGGATACTCTGCCGCAAACCGGGTAGCTACCATGCCAATACCAAGACTGGCCTGGCTAGCAAGAAAACCAGCAGTCTGCAGGGCCAGCCCGTATGCACCATAATTCTCTGCACCGGCAATGCGTGCAGAGAGAACATTTGCCAGAAACAGAAATCCGCGCTCCAGCAGCGTGGCAATGGCAATCAGGCTCGCGCCATGCAGCAGAAACGAGCGAATCGCCAGTCGTGCGGGAGTAGTGCGGTAAGAGTCAGGCAACACATACCTTTCAATGGCATTTCTTTACGGATTCATGATATGCATCAACATAGCAATGTACGCCAGTGCTGTACGGTTTCATCCCAGGAGGCCTGCATGCGATGCTTCCAGGCTGCTTCACGCAACGACGCATAAAAAGCATGATCATCAATTAGTTGCACAATCCATCTGGCAATGGTTTCTGCATCGTCATTCGGTGCAAACGCCTTGCCTGCATCGGCAAACATATGTTCCGGCGAACCGCCTACTGCAGTACCCATCACGATGAGGCCGAGGGCATGATACTCACGCAGCACCATGCCACCCGCTTCGGCCCGGGAAAGCAGGCAACCAACATCTGCTGACGCTACCAGGTCAAAGAAGCGTTGAGCCTCCTTGCTCTTGTCGAGGAATCCCACCCAGTTGACATTCGGAACATCCTGCAGA
This sequence comes from Planctomycetia bacterium, assembly GCA_016795155.1. Lineage (NCBI taxonomy): Bacteria > Pseudomonadati > Planctomycetota > Planctomycetia > Planctomycetia bacterium. The sequence goes on from JAEUIE010000023.1 coordinate 1,791, forward strand.
TCGGCAGGCAGTGTAGAACGCTGGCAACCCATCACCGTCAGTTCATACGCTTTGCCTTGGGTATGCACCTGCTTGAGCGCTTCCAGCAGACGATCCAGCCCTTTGCGATCCCAGTACTTTCCAACAAAGATCAGCTTGAGTGGATCGTGGGGATGTCGCATCCGGCATGTTGCGGTGGAGTACCACTGCAGATAGGTAGTGCGATCCAGATTGGCTCCCGGAATTATCGCATGCACCTTTTCCGGAGATATGCCGTAATCTTGAATGATGCTTTGTGCCGCCCAGCGGCTGTGCCCCACAATGAGTTCAGCAGCCTGGTAACCAGCGCGTTCCCGTTCAATAGCTTCGCGGGCGATGGCTGAACCGATGTAACTGCCTACCTGGTAAAACTCAAAAAGTTGTTTGAGTGTCATATCGACATAAAAGAACTTTCGGTATCGTTTATCGCTAACCATCGAAGGCGGGTATAACTGAAAGCAATTGATGGTACGGGCATCTCGCAGGCGATGTATTTCGTGCTGCCAGAGATTTTCAAGAAATGAACTGGAATACTGATAGCCGCCTACACCACGGCCTGTCATGCCACGCCAACTGTTCCACAGAATACGCCGGACTTTCCACGCTGTACCACTGGCAGTCAGTCGCAATCCATCATCGAGAAATCCGAGTGCCTGCCCGGCTTGCAGAAAGTGATAGGGAATGCCACTCCAGGTAATGGGATCATGCACATCACCCACTGCAGCCAGATACGTCTTGGTCATGATGCAACTCGCATCATGGCTAACTGGCCACAGACTGCCAAAGCCCATGGCCGCGACCAGTGAACGGTTCCCGCCTGGATTCCTGTATCGAGTATTTCCGGCACACGCTTTTCAATCCAGCCGTGCGTTGCCAGATGCTGCATGCCTTCCATGACCATGCTGCGCAGTTCTTGCTTCACCCATGCTTCCATAGGGAAGGTGAAACCCTGCTTGGGCCTGTCGTAAACGGACGTTGGCAAAGGCTGCTTCAACGTTTCATAAAGCAGCCGCTTGTTCTGCATCAACTCAGGCGTATGTCCCAGCTTTGGCCATAATGTCTGGCACAAGACATGATCGACCAGGGGCACACGCACTTCAAGAGCATGTGCCATCGACATGACATCAATATCGCGAAGTAGTTGTGTGCACAGGTATTGTCTTGATTCCAGACGTGAAACCGAGGCATGAACAGTCTCTGAGGCAATGGCTCTGAACTGCATCGATTCCAACTCATGCACCTGTTCCTGGATCCTCGCTTGTCGATCTAAAACCGCAGGCCCCAGAATGGCCTGGATTTCGTGAGGCATGAACAGACCGCGAATGGAACGGTAACATTCAGTGGCATCTGCAACATGCTTGCACAAGTGTTTCCATTTTGCCCGGCGATGAGGTTTCTGAAACAACTCTAGCAAGGGGCCTACCCAGCGAAGAATCTGTTTTCGACTCTGCATGGCGGGCAACCAGCGAAACGATGGGTAACCGCCAAAATATTCGTCACCACCAGTGCCTGACAGAACAACTTTGAGTCCAGACTCTGCGACTACCTTGGAAACATAGTAGCTGTTGAATGCATCAAGCGTTGGCTGATCGTAGTGAGCAAAAATGGTTGGCCAGTCGTTCAAAAATTGCGATGAAGTAACCTTGCAGACATGATGCTCGGTTTCAAACTGCTTTGCCACTTCCTGGGCTATGGTTTCTTCAGAAAACGTACTCTCAGCAAAAGTGATGGTGTAGGTCTGTACCTTGCTGCCTGTCACCTGTCTGACGGCAGATACCAGACTGCTTGAATCAATGCCTCCGCTGAGAAAAACACCGACAGGTACATCTGATTCCAGATGCAGCTTGACACTTTCTTCTACCGCAGCGCCAACCTGCTGCCGAAACTGAGTGATATCAACAGGCGTGGTTGACGGTGTATCTGCATACCAGGCTTTGGCATCTGCAAAAGAACCGGAGGTCGTCGATTTATCTTTGTGATAAGCCCGCCAGCAACCAGGCTGCAGCGATGTATAGCCTTGCAGCCAGGTATGAGGTGCTGCAATGGAACCCCAGAGCAGGTAATAGTAAAACCCTGCAGGATCTATCTTTGGTTTTGCATCAGCAGATGCCAAGGCAGCCAGCTCTGATCCGAACACTACGCTGTCGTTGTGTTCGTGATACACGAGCGGTTTGATACCGAAGCGGTCTCGTGCCAGCAGAAGCGACTGTTCCTGCTCATCCCAGAATGCCAGGGCAAACATGCCTCGCAACTGATGCAGTGCCTGGATGCCTTCATGAATTAACAGGTAGAGAAGAACCTCACCATCGCCAGTAGATCGAAAGACGACGCCACGGGCGATCAGCGATTCCCGCAAGGCACGAAAGTTGTAAATTTCCCCATTGAAGATGAGTGTGTAGCGGCCAGTGGCATCGTGCATCGGCTGATGGCCGGTCGGCTTCAAATCGAGAATGGCCAGCCTGCGATGCCCCAATCCCACACGACCCTGAGGCGAGACAAAACACCCCTGGCCATCGGGGCCACGGTACTTCATCCGGTCAATCATGGACTGTACCCTGTCGTTGATGACAGGCACCGGTTGAGCGGTCTGACTGAAGTACCCGGCAATCCCACACATGCTATGACTCAAGAACACCAGCCTGAAACAGGTACAAACATTTGCACCCGTCGCAGGCTGTTATTGGAAATGGCGATTCTTAGTTCGCTTTTACCTTGTTCATCGATTGCTGCTTGGAGATCAGGCTTTCAATCTGCTGCAGCTTGGTGCCGATGAACAGCACATTATGAATGGCCAGTTCTTCCTTGGCAGCGCCACCGGCCTTCATCGGGTCCATCATCAGATCACCGGAACCGAGTCCCAGAATCAAATGGCGGAACAGATCGTCGCGCAGTTTGGTAAAGGCCAGACCATCGGTATCAAACGTGCGCTCTCCACCGCCGAAAATGAACTTGTGGGTGATCTGTCCAGGAGTTACACGCCAGTAATGGGTGCGATCGTAGAAGAAAAACACGAATGCCCACATGATGAACAATGCTGTCGAGAAGAATACATAGTAGCCCAGGTTCATGTGGATACGGAGTTTACCCAGCGCAGACAGAATGCTATCCCACCATCCCAGTGCAGAGATGCTGACGATGATCAATGCCAGCGTCACAATCACCACGAGCGAACTTAATCCTCGCAGATGCACCGTGGTAATCAAAATGACCAGGATGCAGATGAAAGTGAACAGGATGCCATAGGTGGATGTTTCGGACATGCGTTCACGGAACTGGCCGTTCTCGCCAATCCCTGCATTTTCCTTGATCAGTCGGGCTGGCCCCTTCGAATCCTGAAGGACAATCGTGTGGGCTTTTTCATCGTACTGTGATTGTGCAGGAACAATGGCGGCTCGGGTATCGTCATACCAGGTCAAGAATGCGAACAGATAGCCAAAGACCCAGATGGGCCACCAGTAAAACAGCATCGTGTGTCCGTAGATGATGATTTCCTGCGGTGGTGTGCCTGCAGGTGGCGGTGGCGGCGGGGCTGGTTTCGGAGCGGCCGGTGGTGTCGGAACATTAGACATCGTTCAGCCTCATTTCATGAAGTGTTGACACCGAGTCGATACTCGAATACTCAGTGATTCGTCTACACGCTCAGGATATTAACTGGAAGAAAAATGAAGAGAAGCAGAATTTCAAGATTTCCACGTAATTCAGGAAATCTCTGGACTAAACAAATACTACCTCGGACGATCCTTCCACCACTTCTCCTACAAAATGAGTCATCACGCGGGAAGCCTCTAGGTGAGCTTTAACCGCCTTGGCAGCTTCAAGTGATGCAATGACAATGAATCCCAGGCCGCCATTGAAGACGCGATCCATTTCACTCTGCTCGACACTTCCCAGCTTCTGCAGCCAGGGCAGAATCGAAGGCATGGGCCAACTGCCTCGTCGCAGATTCACCTGACAGCCTGCAGGCAGAATGCGCGGAATGTTATCCACCAGACCGCCACCAGTTATATGTGCCAGTCCGTGAATGGCTTCCTGTCCCTTAAAGTGCTTGATTAATTCCAGTATCGGCTTCACATAGATGCGGGTTGGTTCCAGAAGTGCAGCACCCACCGTGGTGCCCAGTTCACGCACCACCTGCTCGATATCGAGCTTGGCATGATCAAAAACGATCTTGCGAGCCAGGCTGTAACCATTGGAATGCAGGCCACTGCTGCTCAGACCCAGAACTTGGTCACCGGGTACGATTTTTTCTCCGGTGATGACTTCATCACGCTCTACTACGCCCACACAAAAACCAGCCAGATCGTAATGGCCTGGTTCCATATCACCCGGGTGGATTGCGGTTTCGCCACCCACCAGCGAACAACCTGCCCGCAAACAGCCAGTGGTGATCCCTTGGACAATTTGCTTGAGCAAAACAGGATTGTCTTCGGGCATGCAGACGTAATCAAGAAACACCAGCGGCTCTGCACCGCAGCAGAGCGCATCATTGACACTCATAGCCACCAGGTCGATGCCCACGGTGTCGTGCTTGTTCAGTTTGCGGGCTACATGAATCTTCGTGCCTACACCATCGGTACAGGTGACCAGCAGTGGCTGGCGATAACGGGATACATCCAGATCATACAGGCTTGCAAAGCTCCCAAACCCATCGAGCACGCGGGGTGAATGCGTTTGCCTGGCCAGCGGAGCAATCGCGGAGATGCCCTCTTCATAGAGGTCAAGATTCAAACCGGCTGAACGATAAGTCAATGGCATAATGAAAATCTATGACTGATGAGCGGACAGGCCAACAGTATCCCTAAGAACTAAGTGCCCACTCAAAAAGGAAGCTTGAGGGTGGGTGCCACGGTTTGCGTGTACTCACGCTAACCGTGCCAATTCACCACGAAGTCATTTTTGCGGACTAACTTATCTACTGTGACATGTGAAAGGTTATTTCTTATTGAGCTTCCAAACGGTCAAAGATGTATTGCTGCCCGGCTTCGATTCAAACGAGGTTGGCCGGGGCTGGCCTGGTTGGGCAACGCAGAGATATAGTTGACCGTCTTTGAATTCATAGATTCCCAGTGAAACTTTGTCCTTGGCTGGGCCATCCAGCATGGTGGAGTCGATCTCCTTCGGTGATGCCTGCGGGTTCAGTTTGATCTTTGATTTCTGCAGTGCTTTATCAAAGAGAGATACGATTACCACGTCGTCCTTCACATCTCGGAACAGGGTTTCAGCAACATCATCAGGCTGACGCTGACCATTGCGGATATTCAGCGTGCAACCCCATTCGCCCTGCATGGCTGTCAAATCAGCCTGTTTGGGTTCATCAGCTACCGGCATCAACAGACCGATCAAGAGGCACCACATGTTACTCACTCCTGTTAGAGAGAAGTTGTCGCATCACCTGTCCCGTATGTTCAATCTGTTCGCGGGAGACATCCAGATGGGTTACCATCCGCAGCGTGTGACGGGCTGTAGGTAATGCTAGGACTCCATGTGCCTGGAGACGATGCTGAAGTTCCTCTGCAGTGCCCAGATTCTCATCAAGCTTTAAAAAGATGAGGTTGGTCTCCACACTGTCCTGGCCGAGTGAAATACCCTGAATGGCTGTTGCCAGTTCAGCCAGTCTCTTGGCATGAATATGATCTTCTGCCAGTCGATCAATGTGGTGATCGAGAGCATAGATGGCAGCAGCAGCCAGCACGCCGGCTTGCCGCATGCCGCCTCCGAACATCTTGCGGATGCGACGTGCCCGCTTGATGAACTCTTTCGGACCGACAAGGGCTGAACCCACTGGCGCTCCCAGTCCTTTGCTGAAACAGACGGAAACGGAATCTACCGAGTTGCACCAGGTCGCCAGCGAAATGCCAGTTGCTACCGAGGCATTCCATAGCCTGGCGCCATCCAGATGCACTGCCAGCCCCTGCTGATGAGCCCAGCGGGCGACCCGCTCCATGGTTTCCAGTGGATAGATTTTCCCACCACCACGGTTGTGAGTATTTTCCAGACAGACCAGTCTGGTGCGTGGCGTGTAATCAGCATCCCCTTTGACCTGCCCGTCCATGTGATGCACATCAATGATGCCCTGCTGGCCTTCAAAGGTTCTGCACATCACGCCATTGAGGGCAGCGGGCGCTCCGGTTTCGTAATGAATGATGTGATTGTTGACATCACAAAAGAGTTCATCGCCCGGTTGTGTGTGGCAACGAATGCCAATCTGGTTCGACATGGTGCCCGATGGGACAAACAAGGCAGCTTCCTTGCCCAGCATGGAAGCTACCCGCTCCTCCAACTGGTTCACCGCCGGGTCTTCACCAAAGACATCATCGCCTACCCTGGCTGAAGCCATGGCTGCTCGCATGCCCTCGGTAGGCTGGGTGACAGTATCGGATCGAAGGTCAATCATCGGCAACGGATTCCCTGGTATTCCAAAGGATATTCATAATCTTTGCGAAGCGGGTGGCCTAACCAGTCATCAGCCATCAAGATGCGGGTTAAGTCAGGGTGGCCGGTAAAACGAACTCCGCCTAGATCGTAACATTCCCGTTCGTGCCAGTTGGCTGCAGGCCAGATGTGGGTAACCGTGGGTACATCAGGAAGCTGATGAACGATGTTATCCTTCCAGCGGGGCAACAGAATCTTAACGACCAGCCTATGACGGTGTGAAAAGCTCATGAGGTGATAAACCACTTCCAGATGCGGCTCAAATCCAGCCTTGGCCACCTTGCCCGGATCGGTTTCGAGGAAATCCACCACGGTCATGCAGTTCAGCACATCGAAATGCAGACGCGGTTCATCATAAAGAAACCGGGCCAGGGCAGGCCAGTCTGCAGGTGAAACGATCAGGTATGGGTCGAGTGCAGTTGCGTGACGTGACAGCAGCGTGATGCCACTTTTTTCGTCAATGATTTGTGTAATGTCGGGAAATGTCATGAAACAAACCAGGAGCTTCTTTCCTGGTTTGTCTTAGTGCGCTGGTATGTGCTTGTCCGAAAGATCAATGATCTGGATCGGTAATTGCCCGGCAATAACGTGCCAGGAGCAGTTCCGTCTGCAACAATTTCTGCCAGGTGGAAAAATCGAGGTGAACTTCGGTGCCATCTTCATTCATCTGAGCGGCGGGGATAACGGCACCTAGAGAACGATGCAGGAAGTCGAGTATTTCCGAAAGGCGGGCTGCTTGCGAGGGGCTTAGCTTCTGTGGCAGCGGTGGAAACTTGAATCGACCGATCTTGAGTGATTCATTCGAACTGACTTCAACATTATCATCAGCGATGGTGAAATCCGGTGAAACTTCATCGGTCTGATTGACTGATTTATTAATGAGGCTGTGCAGGTCGTCTGAGGAATCAAGCTTTTCAGAAAAGGCAGCATGGTGAGCAGCCTGGGTCATCTGCGTTTCACGTTCGGCAATTTCTTCCAGCGAACCGAACAAGAGGACTGATCTGCCTAGATGGACACAGTCTCCGACGCGAAGGCGATGAACATGAATAAGCTGGCCGTTGACGCGTGTACCGTTCGTACTTTCAAGATCGGTCAGGATCATGTCGCCTTGATCAAATTGGATTTTGGCATGAAAGCGACTGATACGTTCGTCATTGAGCCGGACACTGTTGCCTTCTTCTCGGCCAACCGTGATGGGGGTGGCAAGATCTTTAAACTGCAAACCTTTATCCACGCCATCAATGACTTGGAAGGTAAGTGTAGCCATGTTTCTCTCGGCCCAGAAAAGACCGTGAAAGTTCTATTCCCAGTGGAACCATGATGAATTGCAGTCACGGTAAGTACAAAGGTCCCTGAGGAACCATAGCACTGGCATGATTGCGCGTCAAAGCCCACAACTCCCTTTTAAGCGTTCCAGAGACCATTGTCAACAACCGAGTTGCAAGAATCTGCAGGGTTATTTGCGTTTATCGGCTTTATTCTGTAAATCACGCCATAAGTCGCCTAGTTTACCGCGAACACCTGCTGCAGGTTTATTTTCGTTGTTCAGCATTTTTTCACGCTTATCCTGCCACTGGGCAATTGCCTGATCCTTGGCCTTTTTCACAAAGCGACGTTCCACCATGCCCCACAGGCTCGAAACAATGAAATAGAGACACAACCCTGCGGCGACCCAGTAAAAAGCCAGGCCCATCACCAGAGTCATGTAGTTCATCATTTTGATCTGCTGTTCCTGCTGCTCATCCATTGCAGGTGGAGCCATCAGCTTCTGGTAGACATACATGACAATCACTGCAATGATCGGCAGGATATGCAGATATGGACCCAGATACAGGAAGCTGATGGGCAGATTGGTGGCGAAATTGTCACCCCAGCGCAGCAACATGTCGGGCATGGCCAGGTTGTCGATCCAGAGGAAACTCGACATTCTCAGGTGCATGCTTTCACGCAGTGCAAAATAGAGTCCAAGGAACACCGGCATCTGGAGCAATAGAATCCAACAGCCATTGCAGCCAGCCAGCGGACTCATCTTGTGCTTCTTGAAGAGTTCCATCTGTGCCATCGCATATTGCTGACGATCATTGGCATACTTCTTCTTGAGTGCTTCCATTTCCGGGCGGATCACTTTCATTTGTTCCTGCATCTTGGCCTGGTTCTGGGCCTGCTTGCGGCTCAGCGGGAAGAGCAGCAGTCGTACAATCACGGTCATAAGAATAATGGCAATGCCATAGTTGCCTACGAATTTGTAAAGATTCTCCAGCAGACGATGCATGATATTCGTGCTGCCTACCAGCAGACCGGTGATGCCGGTAGCACGGAAAAATGATGTCCAGGTGACATCGGTAGCATCGGTCATTTGATTGAGATGCAACTCTTCGCTGTATCGTTTGGTCAATCCAGGCCGTACGTCCTTTTCGTAATCGAGCAAGAGGGTTTTGGTGGGGCCTGCGTAGAGAAGATACTTGTGGGATTGAGGCTGACCCTTATCCAGAATCACCGGCGTGGAAATCAGCTTGGTAGTCATACGCCCCTGACGTTCCTTGTAGTACTCAGGAGCATCGGCATCAGGTCCCACGTATTCTGCCAGCACTTTATCGATGAGATAGGGTGTCGCTTCGCCGTCGGCATGATCAACCACAGCCAGGCTGGCAAAGAACTGAATCATCACCCCGCCGAAGAGAAAAACTTTTCTGCTCTTGGGATCGTTAAGCGTGAAGCTGTTGGGTGTGCCATCTTTTTTGAGCTTTTCGACGCCTTCCATGGTGCGGTACACGGTAGTCGGCTTGTCTGCATCTTGTGTGGCAAAGACATAGTTGCGGAAAGAAAACTGTTTCCAGCGTAACCCTTCCACCGGCAAGCCTTGTGGGCCGCTTAACTCATAGGTAAAGTTCACAGGCTTGGCTGGGTCGATGGCTGCAAACTGCAATTCCATTTCAACGTGGTAAGTATCCTTGGCCAGCGAGAAGTTTTTAGTGACTTTCAGGTTCTTCGCAGGGATATCAACTGAGTAACTGACTTTTTCCGAAGTTGCTCCGGGCAGTTGTTTCCAGGGCAATGCAGCCAACTCGGGGGATACCTGCTCCTGTTCGTTTAGCAAGGAAAACCGGTAGGAGAGCAACTCAAACTGACGGGAGGGTTGCAGTTTCAATCGATTGTGATCTTCATCATCCGTTACCAGCACCAGGCGAGGCCGTTTGCCTGAAGCATCGGCTTCAAGGCGTTGCCCCGTTTGCCGATCTGAGCCTTCATGTTCATTTAGCGTGATGTTACGAATAGCAGCGCCACGATCGGTAAACACTACTTTGATTTTCGTGGTGTCATCACCGAGCGTATGTTCCGTGGCACTGGGTAACTGTGCCAGTAACTGGTTGAGTTTTTCACGAGGGTTGGCGACCGGTTCTGGGGGCTTAACCGCTTCCTGTTCTTTGTTGGCTGCTACATTCTGCTTGTCATCCACTTTCTTTTCTGAAGGAGCAGTGTCTTTCTTGTCGGCTTTCTTTTCTACCTGCGTAGCCTGGGCCTTCTTGGCTTTGTCATCTCCTGCCAGGAACTTAGCCAGCACCGAATAGCCAATGAGCACACCGGTCGTCAGGATGACGAACAGCCAGAACCGTGACCGTTGACTCAGATTATCAAGACCCATGGAGAGTTCGCTCACAAATGACAGACAGAAAACCCCGCAGAAGTAATTCTGCGGGGGGTAACAGACCATTTACATCTTATAGAGGAGTGGGGATAGGCTCAATTGTTACTTTTTCCCCTGTGCTTATTAAGTTTCGTATTTGTATTTCGAGCTGATTCTTAAGATAATCGCACCTTTGAACCATCACCCAGGCTGTATACCATGCGTACGTGTATCATCCTTGTCTCTGTTTGCGCTGCCTCAATAACTCTCGCCCAACCGCCGCAAGGCAAACCCTACCAGATTGACCCCGTCATTGAGAAAGCCACCATCAGCCCGATGGCTCCCTACATCGAATGGTACCAGGCTGATCGAGGCAACCTGAATCGCTTCTACAACATCACCCTGTCACCCAATCGCCAAGCTCAGTTCCGGGCACTTTACCGTCAATGGCTTGAACTGCTCACCCGATTGCCTTTCGATACCTATCCGCAGGAAGCCAAGGTCGATTACCTGCTTCTGAAGAACTACCTGACTCGAGAGCAGCGGCAACTCGAAATTCGCATCAAGGAGCAGGCCGAGTACATGCCGCTGATTCAGTTCGCTCCCAAGATCATTGCCCTCGAAGAAGCACGCAAACGGATGGAAAAGATCGATCCAGCGAAAACGGCGGAATTGCTCAATGGCCTCAAAAAAGAAATTGATGAACAACGTACCGCCCTCAGCCATCGTACCAAGCCAACGAAGTTCATTGCCAACCGGGCCAGCATTGTCACTTCCGCACTGCAGAACCATATTCGCCAGTGGCATAACTTCCATCAGGGTTACGACCCACTCTATTCCTGGTGGTGCGAAGCACCATATAAGAACGTGGACGAAGCCCTGGGCAGCTATGCCCGATACCTGCGTGAATCGGTCGCAGGCATCCGGGGCGGCGATGAAATCGTTGGCGACCCGATCGGCAAAGAGATGCTTCTCAACGAACTCGAATACGAAATGATTCCCTATTCCCCTGAGCAGCTTGTAACGATTGCCAACGAAGAGTTCGCCTGGTGCGAAGCGGAGATGAAGAAGGCCAGCCAGGAACTCGGCTTCGGCGATGACTGGAAGAAAGCGCTGGAAAAAGTCAAAACGCTGCACGAGGAACCAGGCAAGCAACCCATGATGATCCGCGACCTGGCGTGGGAAGCAATCGACTACGTTTCGAAAAACGATCTCGTCACGGTGCCTGAACTCTGCAAGAACACCTGGCGGATGGAAATGATGTCACCCGAACGGCAACTCGTCAGCCCGTTCTTTCTAGGCGGCGAAGTCATTCAGGTGTCGTTTCCCACGAACAGCATGCAGCATGAACAGAAACTGATGAGCATGCGAGGCAACAATCGCTACTTCAGTCGAGCCACCGTGCATCATGAACTCATCCCTGGGCACCATCTGCAAGGCTTCATGACGGCACGCTATCGCCAGCACCGCCAGCTTTTCAACACACCTTTCTGGGTTGAAGGCTGGGCACTCTACTGGGAAATGTACCTCTATGCCAACAACTTCGCCAGGACGCCGGAAGAAAAGATTGGCATGCTTTTCTGGCGTATGCACCGCTGTGCAAGAATCATCTTCTCGCTCAGCTTCCACCTCGGCACCATGACGCCGAAAGAGTGCATCGACTTTCTCGTTGATCGCGTTGGCCACGAACGGGATAATGCCACCGCAGAGGTACGAAGAAGCTTTGCCGGCATGTACGGCCCACTCTACCAGGCTGCCTACATGCTGGGCGGCTTGCAGGTTCGGGAAATGAAAAAAGAACTGGTAGACAGCGGGAAGATGAAGATCAAGGATTTTCACGATCAGATTTTGCAGCAGAACAGCATCCCCATGGAACTGGTCCGAGCCGCCATATCGAACACTCCGCTGACCAGAGACCTCAAGCCGGGCTGGAAGTTTTATGGGGAGGTGAAAGCAACAGAAGAAAAGAAGTAACCCAAAGAGCCGCGAACGAAGTGAGCGGAGTATGATTTTCGGAGCCAAGGGTATAAGCGACCTTTGAGGTATTATTCCTGGGGCAGAAATATGCTATACTAATGTATAAGTATAGCAGAACCAAGGAGTTAGAAATGCGACTTATTTTCGGCCTAGTGCTGATCCATGTCGCTGCACTTGTAGCGCTCGCTTGGGTCGGATGGAAATACAGTGACTATCTACATTCAGTTTTTCAGCACTATCAAGGCGCATGGTCTGTCGTTTCTGCAATAGGTTCGTTCTATTTAGCTGCATGGGTTTACGCCTACAAAGCGAGTCCGCGAGTTTACTTGTTCATTCAAAAACTAAAAATGCCCTTGATGAATCGAATTACATACTGGCAGCCCCACTTTTGCTTTGTTACTGCACAGCACGAACCGGTTCTGTTCAACATTGAGGAGATCGTTGAGGAGTTAAGAAAATCGATTGGCGAACCAATAACGGTTTCCGACCAATCGTTGACTTCGGTACGTTTAACGATTGATTCGCGTGTAGTCATGCGGCTCTCAGTAGACAAAGAAAATATCTATGCTAACTTCCCAGTCAAACTGACTGTACCTTCAAGCAAGTTCGATTCGGAATCGCAATGGTTGCAAAAACTCCAAGAATCAATTTGTAGAGTTACATCAGCAAAATCTGTGAGTTTATCAATTATTGTCTCATTTGAGAAAAACGAGAAGAACCCTTACTATGGCCTTTTCGTTCGTCAACTTCCTGAAAAATTCTTAAAGACCTTCCAGGCTACGTTTGTGCTTTCAGAGAAATCTACCTGCAGAATTGAAGCTGGTGTTGATAGTGTTAATGTTGAGGGGAAAAGTGCAGCTGAAGTCTTTGATGCTCTGCGTCAGGTAATATCGCTATCAGCATACCCGGTGGCCGTTAAATGAAGACATACCAACTTTTTCAGATAGAAGATTTTCCAGAGATCGCCCTTGGGAAACCGAACACTCGAAAAATTCAAGTTGACATGTTTGGAGACAAGCAAGAAATCGAAACCACACTTTACATGCAAAACCCTGAGTTTTCCAAAGGTATTCAACAGCTGAGGATCACCAGCCAAGTAAAGCACAATGCTCATGGCATTTTCAGGACAGTAATTGAATCAAGGGCGGAGACACTTGAGTTCCTCGAGTATCTTGAGCCTGTGGACTTCTTGTCATACTACGTTCCAAAAAAGAAATTGCTTGTTATGCAGGCTCCGAAACTCACTTGTCGAGGAGTGGTTAAGAACCTGAAGGAAACCAAGGGGACAAAGATTGCTGAACTGAAAGTCAGTTTCGACAAAATAATGACTCTACAGGATGAGTATGCAGGTGCGTACTTTCGCGAGTTGACATCCAGGGTGAAAGCTGCGGGATTGCATGGAGATCAGATTCAGGATGATCAACTTTTCAAGAATTTCTTGAAGATTGGCAAGCTCTCTTGCGTGATAATCCCATGGAAAATCGGGAGCCTAGATACGAAGGTAATGATAACTGCAGTCGGGGGCGTTGTTCTTACTCAGGAATTTGGCAGCCTACAGAAAGAACTTGAGCTGGTGCTTGATGTGCATAAACAACTGCTCGTAAAAATTGTGAAACCGGTGTCCAAGAAAAAATTTGACCAGAACATAGGCGTTGATTTAGAGACAATGTTTGATGACTAACTAGGTTAAAACCGCCTCCAACCGTTTCCTCACGCCCAGCTCCGCCGCCCACTTCTCCAGATACGTTCGATCCAGCGTACCCTGAGTAAACAATACATCGCCGATATCCGCACGGTCGCGGTCACGGTTGGCGATGAGCTTCAGCAAAATCAAATCCTCCGGAGTGACCAGCCACACGGTGCAGCCATTAACCTGTTCCCGCCGTTTTCGTTGCATCACACTGTTTTGAAAAGACGACTCGGCCAGGAAGAAATCCAGATCAATTCCATGCCCTTCCAGGTAGACCCGGCATTTGACCAGCGGCATCTCTGCGACCTTGTCCACCCATCCCTTGCGATAGCTGTCTGGAACGGTGTATCCTTTGGATTCCAGCAAATCGTACAGCCGAGGTAATTCGCTTCGTGGAAGTGACAGAGTGAAATCAAGATCGTAAGTAGCTCGCGGAATGCCATACACTCTTACCGCGATACCACCCATCACTACGTATGAAATCTTTTCCGCTTCGAGCAGTTGGGTAAGTTCATCCAGGCAATCAAGGAGGTTTTTCATGTGCCTTCCCCCCTCTCCCCCTCGGAGTTAGGCACCGGGGGGGAGGAAGTTTCACTCGATGCCGCAGGCATCCGAGTCCGTGCAATTGCTTCCAGTATATTGCGATTGCGGGCATCATTTTCTGCATTGATCCGTTCAATTCGCCTGGCGACTACTTCCTTCGGCCCCTGCAACAGCGCACGCCAGTTCTCACGAATGAGCTGACAACTGATCGCTGCCCGCTCTGCGTTCGTCATCGCCTTATATCGTTGCAATGTCTCTTCATGTGTCACTTGCTGCACTCCACCGGCAACCACTCACGACTATCCACCAATCATTATCTTACACTCCACCAAATGCTTGAAATCAGAATCCAGTTTCACGGGTTACTTCTTCTCCGCCTCCTTCTTCAGCATGTTCAGCAGTACCCGATAATCATCGCGGCCCTGCAGGACTTTGAACTTCTCGTCGGTTTCCAGTTGTTTGAAGTTCTTCCAACCGGCGTTGGCGGCTTTCTGCAGATATTCCATGGCATGATCAGCTTCACTTTGACTGGCTTTCTTGTCAGCTTCTTTCCTAAGTGATGCCATGGAGGCCCAGGCTCCTGCCAGGTCGATGAGATACTCGACGCTGGTCAGTTGAAGTTTCTCCCACTCCGCCAGGACAGTCTTGCAGGCAGCAAGGTCACGCCGTGCATGCAGGCAGCGAAAGTGAAATGCCTGTATCGCATGGATCAGTTCTGCATCAACTTTACTGGCATCGACCCGCTCCATGAAGGTCTTGATCCAGGGCAGCGCTTCCTGACTGCGGTTCAGGTCGAACAGGCGAGCAACGATATAGGAAATGCATCTCAATGTATCAGCATGTTTTTTGCCAAAACGCTTTTCATGCAAGGGCAAGGACGCCTGCAGGATCGCTAGAGCGTCAGCAAATCGGCCCAGGGAAGTGTAACAGTTCGATAATTGAACGGTGGTATAGAGCGTTTCCAGATGATCCTGCCCGAGTTTATCCTGCTGCTGCTTGAAAATGAATTCATACAGTTCGCAAGCCTCTTCGTGCCGATGCATCCGGCCGAGGCATTCGGCCAGACTGTCCATCGTATTCAGTGTCTGAGGATGGGAATCACCCAGGTATTTCTTTTGTAGTTCAATGCCTTCATGGAGTAAAGCCAGAGCTTCTGACTGCCTGTCAACCTGGAAATAGTTGACGCCGAGATTATTCATGCACAACATGGTAAAAGCGTTGCCCAGTCCACGATGGACACGTGCCAGCTTCAGCACTTCTTCTCGCAAGGCGAGCGCTTCCGGCTTGCGATCGAACTTATCGAAACTACCCGCCAGGTTGTTCATGGCCATCTGGGTGGTATGATGCGCTTGCCCGAGGTGCTCTTGAGCGAGTTGATAGGCCAGTTCGCGTGCCTTCAGTGCTTCTTGATGTTGTCCCAGTGTCGCGTGCATGTTGGCAAGTGCCATCAACGATAAGAGAGTATCGTTGTGTTGTGGACCTAGATGCTTCATACGCAGTTCGTAACAACGCTTGTATTGCTCGGCGGCAATTTCCACTTCTCCCAGATAATCAAAAGACTTGCCTATGGTCATGCGGATCCTGGCTTCGACTACCGGTTGGGTAACGAAATCGTCAGAGATGGACTTGAGTGCGGTTTCCAGCGCTTCCCTCAACATCACATCGCGACCTAACCCCATCTCCAGACCTTTGGGACGGGCGGCCGATAAGATCTTGTTTTCGACAAACTCGAGCACTGCACGGATCTCAGCTTCTTTGTCTTGTGCTTTCTGGCGTTGTTCTGACTCAGCCACTTTGGCTTGATATTCCTGTTTGGCACTTTGTAGAGCTTCTTCTTCCTTGGCGTGGGCGCGGAAGAGGCCCCAGGTTGTACCAATCATGCCTGCCAGCAACACTGCAACCAATGCAGAGCCAGCAATCAGGACCATTCTTCTCTGCCGTCGCTGTTCTTCTGCATGCATCGTCGCTTTGGTGCGTTCCATTTCTGCCTGTCTGGCTCGCTGCTCGGCAGCAGCTCGAAGTTGAGCAACCTCACTGGCGACGGCTTCGCCGTGGGAGGGTCGATCCTCCGGCTTACCGGCAAGACAGCGCTTGGCCAATGCAATGAGATCAGGTTCAGCGCCACAAGCATCTAAACGGGCATAGCTATCGCTCAGCATTCCCATGGCCGAAAGCAGGCGGACTGATTCGGGATGATCTCCAACAAATGGCGGCTTACCGGTCAGCATGCAACAGAGAATCGCCCCCAATCCAAAGACATCGGAACGTGCATCCAGAAGGTGAGCAGCACCGATCGCCTGTTCAGGAGACATGTAGGCGGGAGTTCCCAGCACGCTGCCAGCGGTCGTGAGTTGCGAGCTGGGTGTGCTGACGATGGAGTGCGATTCGTACTGAATGGTGAAATCAGTTTCGAGGGGTTGGTCAACGGAAGGAGTTGAAGTGGAATCGACATTCTGGTTCAGGACTTTCGCCAGCCCCCAATCCATCACCTGAATTTCACCGAAGGCGCCCACCATGATGTTTTGTGGTTTCAGATCGCGGTGAATGACATGATGGGCATGGGCATAACCGATAGCCTGGCAGATCGCTTCAAAGATACTGAGATAATTGGCAGGACGGGTGTGTGGCACGGTAATGTCATGCTCGTGGCAGCCTGGCTTTTTCTTCCAGATCAGATCGCTGAGTGTGTATCCCTTGATGAGTTTCATCACGAGATAGCGTCTGCCATCAGGCATGATGCCCGTTTGATGTATGGCTGGAATGCCCGGATGCTGCAACTGCCCGGTTATGCGGGCTTCTTCCATGAACCGTAATACCTGGAGAGAATCTTCTTCGTACTTCGGCAGCAAAATCTTGATCGCGATATCACGGTCGAAGGACAGATCGCGAGCGCGATAGACAATGCCCATCCCGCCGCGGCCTAATTCTTCGAGGATTTCAAACCCGGGTGGTGCGTGGATGGCACGGTCAACGGGCTGACTGCCTGTGCCAGCATTCAGCTCATGCCCATGATCCGGCAACGTTTTATCACTGACGTGATCAGGCTCAAGCTGATGACTGGACGGGTTCATGAAACGAACCTGGTAACAGAATTAGTCGATTGCCCCGAGGACTCAGGAAGCACGAGTCGGCTGAGTTCCCTGGGGAAAAGTGGGTTTCGTTCCCTGTGGTTTCTTTTCACTGCAACCCACAGCAATAAGACTCAACAGCAGCATTCCTACAAGTGTTAGTTTTCGCATGGTGGAGTTCCTTTTTGTAACTGTCAACTGCTGGTACTAAGTTTCCCTCATTCCTGGCTGGTGTCAACGATATTCGTGCCGATCATGAGTTACCCCGCTTGAGTTCCAGTTCCTGCCAGCGGTGATACAGCCTGTCTACCTCCTGCTGGGCTGCCTCCATAGCATGGCAGGCTTCTGTTAACGCTAGATGCCCCGCAGTGGAAGCTGCTTCTACTGCAGCATGGCACTCGGTCAGTTTCGCCTCCGCAGCAGCTATCGCCTCCTCCATCTGGTTCCATTCCTGCTGTTCCTTGAAGCTTAATTTCTTGGGCTTTGATTCGGTCACGGTGCGTTTTGCCGGAGCAGCAGCAACAGTTTCTTTCTTCTGTTTCTCTGTTTGAGCCTTGTCGTAACTGGTGATCCATTGGCCGACATTCGCATAGGAACCGGCATTGCCATCGCCATCGAGGCCAATGACCTCGGTGCATAGCCGATCCATCAGGTCGCGATCATGGCTGACCAGCACCACCGCCCCGGGGAATTCCGACAGGCTTTCTTCGAGCACTTCCAGCGCAGGTATATCCAGATCATTCGTCGGCTCATCGAGCAGCAGCACATCGGCTGGTTGCAGCATCAACTGGGCAATCCGCACCCGCGCCTGCTCCCCACCTGAAAGCGCTCCCACGCTGATTTCGAGCCTGTCAGATTGAAACAGAAACCGGTTCGCCCACGAAACCACGTGAATAGGCCGATCACGATAGATGACAATATCGTTGCCGCCACCCAGTGCTTGCTTCAGACTCTGGTCGGTTTGCAGAGCCGACCGACCCTGCTCGAACATGACGGTTCGGAGTTTGTCCGCCCGTTGAATCGTTCCGGCATCTGGCGTGATCAGACCAGCTAATACTTTAAGCAACGTACTTTTGCCGCTGCCGTTGGCTCCCAGCAGGCCAAGTTTGGTTCCTGGGCTTAAGAGCAAATCAACATTCTGAAACAGTTGCTTGCCGCCGAGCGCATGAGTAAGCCCGCTGGCTGCCAGCAGTTTGCGAGTCTGTCGGCCGGTGTCAGCAAAGTCGATCCCAGCAGAACCAGCCTGGGCTGTGCGATACTTCAGCTCTGCCAGTTCCTCCCGCCGGGCGTAGGCATCTTCGATGCGTGAAGATGCCTTGCGGGTTCGTGCAGCAGCTTTGCGGCCCAGCCATTCCGTTTCCCGCCTTACCTGATTGGCAACCGATTCCTGCTGTCTGGCTTGTGTCTCCAGGAATTCATCGCGTCTATCAACGAACTCGTCATAACCTGCTGCGAAACGAAAAGCTCCACCAGGGTATACGCGGTTGATCTCGATGATCTCATCAGCCACTGCCCGCAGAAATGCACGATCATGGCTGGCTGCCAGGTAGCCAAACGGAGCATCGCGAAGAAGCCGTTCAAGCCAGACAATGCTGCTGAGGTCAAGATGATTCGTTGGCTCATCCAGTAGAAGAAAATCAGGTTTCTTGACCAGTTGGCAGGCGAGCGACAATCGTTTCCGCCATCCGCCGGAAAGCGTGGAAGCCTGCACGCTGGTATCGGTGAAGCCTGTCTGTGTCAGTGTGATCGCAGCCTGGGTTTCCTTTTCGTAATCTTCGCTAGGTTCATCTGATAGTGCAGCGACAACGACTTCCAGAACAGTCTTTCCTGCAGGGAAAACATCATCCTGAGCCAGGTAGCCAAGCCGTGTCCCTCGTTTGAGGGAACGAGTCCCTTCGTCGTGAGGCTCACTTCCCAGCAATACCTTGAGCAGCGTTGATTTTCCGGAACCATTGGGGCCAATGAGACCCAGACGTGCGCCTTCATGCAGATCAACCGAAAGATCACTGAAGAGTGGCCGCGGGCCGAATCCCTTGCTGATTTTCTGAGCAGAAAGTAGCAGACTCATATCGAACCAGTGAAGTTACGTGACGAACCTTAATGATATGAGGCAAATAGTGGACTTTCCAAAGCCTGACAGGTTGCGTGTATCAACGCAACCTGTCGCGTGAGATTTCGAATGCCTGACTACTTAACCGGTGCAACCACCTGTAATTCGTTCTGCACTTCATACACGCCTGGTTCCAATTGCACCATGGCAGCTGCCAGTTGCCTGGAGTAATCGCTGGTCACTTGGCCACGCAGGATGGCCGTTTCGCCACGTTTCAAAACTTGAAGATTCTGTGCACCCTGCATGCCGGGTGAACTGGTGAGCCGTTGTGTAAAATCACCGCCGATAGCAACAGCATTGCCGCCAGTTGGAGCAGCGGGTGCAGCCTTGCCTTCGTAATTCACCTGATAGCCAATGGAGGCTTGCTGGGTTTGATTCATCTGGTTGTTGCCACCGAGGAAAGCGCTGTTGTTTCCGAGGAAACCAGTTCCCCCCATCATGCCCATACCCATGCGGTTGCCGCCCATCATATTCTGCATGCCACCCATGCCCATGCGGTTGCCACCCAGGCCACCACCACCAAAGCCGCCGCCCAGTGTTCCTGCACCCAAACCACCACCGCCGAGGCCGCCTCCGCCTAATCCTGTACCGCCTCGTAGTCCGGTGTTGCCACCCAGGCCAGTGTTGGCGCCAAGCCCTGTGCCGGTTCGTCCCGTAGTACCCATACCACCGCCAGTAAGGCCTCCGCCGCCAGTACCTGCGAAACCAGAGCCAGTACCAGCGAAGCCCATACCTGTTCCAGTGGTCGATCCGGTTCCAGAACCAGAAGGTCGATAGGCTGCAAATGGATCAGGGTTGGTGTTGGCAATGGTAGCAGCGTTACCGAAGACACTCTCGAAATTTACATTAACGTTACTGCCCAGCAATGTGGTGTTCGCCTGGCCAACGATGCCGTTACCAGAGGTGTTTCCAGTCCCCTGGCCCATGCTGCCTGATCCCATGCCTGCCTGGTTGTTGCCCTGAGCCAGAATACCTGCAGGCAGGACCAACATAGCTGCACTGATAAATAAATGTTTTCGCAACATGACTTTCCCCAGAATCCGGCACTTCATTATTTATAGTCGCCGTTTCTTGACGAAAAAACAAGTGAATCCCTATCTGTTCAGCTATTTCTCATTGAATATGAGCAAGAAATGGTAATCTCATTTTACCAATGTTTCCTTGCTCGGCTTGTTTCCCTGTTTTTACGCCAAATTACTCGCTGTGGGTCTTTCACACTGACTCTTTGAATTGCAAAAGTAGTCGCAACCCGGTGAAGATCAACGTAGAATACCCACGTTCGTTCCGAGGGTATCTTCATGCAGGCAACCAGATGGTGTATGGCAGTTGCATGCGTTGTGCTGAGTCTGTCTGCCTACAGTCAGCCACCATCTGATACCGATGCGGTACTGCAGCAGGAAAAGAACGACGTACAGCAAAGCCCTGCTGCCAAGTTCTTTCCTGCTGGTTTGTTTGAGAAAGTCGAAGCACTGCAGGTAAAACTGAAAGAGACCAGAGATAATCATCAGTTACAGTTGTTACAGCAGCAGGCACGCTGGCTACTTCCTGAGCCGCAAATATCTCTGCCTGCCCATGTTTCCCGCATCATGGGTACCTTGAAATTCAAACACGATACTTATCCTGTTGCTGTCCTTTTTGCGCCCGATGGCAAATCACTCTACACCAGCAGCAGCGATGGCACGGTTCGACAATGGAATTTGCAAAATGGCCGTACACTGAAAACGTGGGAGATCGGCAAACCGGTGGGACCGATGGCCTTATCGAACAACGGCCAATACCTGGCTGTTGGAGAAGGATACCGTCAGACTCCCAATATGGATGCCTCTTCACTGAATGCTCAGGAAGAGTATGCCATTCATGTCATTGATCTTTCCACAGGAAAAGTGAAGTGGAAATCGCAAGGCATCCAGGTAGCCATTCTATGCCTCGCATTCAGCTCAGATGATAAGCTGCTCACTGCTGGAACTCTGCAGGGGAAATCAGACCCCATTCAAGTCTGGAATGTTGCCAGCGGCAAGCTCGAAAAGACTTTCAAATCGTTGCACGCCATCTTGAATACGGCCTGGTCCAGGGATGGAAGCAAGCTGTTCGTTACGACTTCAGACCGTTCGTTTGGTACCTACGATACCAGCACTGGCATGCAGATGCAGTCCATCCGTGAAAAGGGCATGATCTACAGCATGGCACTGAGCCCGGATGAAAAAACGCTGGCCATTGCCGGCGACACGGTTGATGAAAGCAATGCACTCTGCATCAAGCTGTATGACACCTCTGACTGGAAAGTGACTTCCACCCTGGCAGGAAATGCCAACAGCATTATCAGTCTGGCATTTCAGGCGAATGGGCAGAACCTGGTCAGTTCCAGTGCCAAGCCTGAAGCAACCATCAAAGTCTGGAACCTCGCACAGAAAACAGCAACCAGTCAATACCTTGGGCATCTGAATGATGTGACCTCCGTTGCAATCAGCCCAGCAGATAAATCCATCGCTTCTGCCAGCCTCGATGGCAGCATGCGACTATGGTTTCCCACGCAGGTGAAACCGCCCGAAACCATCTTCGCGGGAAAAGCTCCGGTCTGGTCAGTAGCCTGTGCAGCCAAATTGCTGCTCACTACCAGCGCTGATCATCATGCCGTGGTGCTGGATTCAGAGACCGGTAAGGAGATTTCACGTTATCGAGAACACGAAGCGCCGGTAACCGCTGGGTGCATTCGCCAAGACGGTCAACTGGTGGCAACTGGCGGCGCTGACAAAACCATCAGGCTGTGGGAACCCGCCACAGGAAAAACAGTAACCATGTTGTCAGGCCACAACGGCGTCATCACCACGCTGGTATTCAGTAACGATGGTAAACGGCTCTTTTCCGCCAGTGCCGACAAAACGGTCCGAGCTTGGAACCTGGAGAGCAAGCAGCAGATTTTCAGCAAGGAACAGCATCGCAGTGTCGTTACCTCGCTGGCGCTGAATGCTGATGGTTCGTTACTCGCTTCAGGTGGTGCAGACAACATCATCCGCATCTGGCGGGCACACGATGGCAGCGAACTGCGCTCCCTGATCGGACACACCGCAGCGATCACCGGCCTGGCATTCAGCCCCGGTGGCACACTGCTCGCCAGTGTTGGCGCCGATGGACTCACCAAAATCTGGGAACCTGCCACCAGGAACGATGCTCTGCGTACTCTTGCAGGGCACGTCGGGCAGTTGATGGCAGTCGCATTCAGCCCTGACTTGCAATACCTGGCCACGGCTGGTGCTGATGAAACCATCCGCATCTGGAACCTGATGTCGTTCACGGAATCACGAGCACTCAAGGGCCATACCAGTTGGGTCTCCAGCCTCACCTTCTCTCCTGATGGCGATTCACTTTTCAGTGCCTCGGTCGATGGCACGGTACGTCGATGGAGAGAATCCAAGGCATTTGAACCAGTACGCTATGGCCATGAACAGGCCATTCGTTTCATGTCGATCAGTCCCAATGGCGATCGACTCATTTCAGCCAGCGATGATGGCAGATTGATTCTCTGGGACACCGCTACCGGCAACGAACTGGCTCAATGGAAGGGCCATGCCTCACCTGTTCAGCAACTGGCTTTCTCGCTGGATGGCAAACGGTTTATCTCGATGGATAAGGACTTGTCTCTCAAACTATGGAACCTGGCATCCTTGCAGGAAGTGCAGTCGTTGAGTTTGAAGCTGGATGGAATCACTCGCGCTGCATTTCTGAATGCAGATCAAGGAGTTGCCATCGCCAGTGGTGCTTCAACGATAGGCATGTGGACCCTGGAGAACGGCACATTCAAACCGGAACCACAGACAACTTTTACAGGACACGAAAGACACTGCAATGCAGTAGGCTTTGCCAGGGAAAAAGTGGCGCTGGGTGGCATGGATGGCAATGTTAAACTCTGGAATTTGAAAGACTTCAAGCAGGGATCGGATGATAGCCTGCGCTGTTATCCCGTGGCAGTTCACGAGTTGGCACTCAGTGCCGATGGCAAACAGATGTTTACCACCAGTCAGGAAAATGAATTTAAACTCTGGAACCTGGAAAACAAACAGTTGATTCATTCCTGGGTTGGCCGATCAGCGAAATTGACAGCATTGGCATTACATCCAGGTGGAAACCGGATCATCACCAGTTTTGACAACGGTGAGGTTGTCTTCTGGGATGGCGTTACCGGTAAGGAATTGCGTGCCTGGAAATTCAAAGGCCTGATTACCGATCTTCAACTGTTGACCAAGGCACCACATGCCTATGCAGCCACTGCGAACGGCGTGATCTATCAACTGGACCTTCCTCAATAATCTTTCATGGACAATAACATTTCAAATACCATGACCAAAGACAACACGGCTTCACTGACGCAAGATCCGTCGCTGCCTTCACCCAGGCAAACGCTGTCCTATCTGCATCAGGTATTTCAGACACGCGGGCTGGAACCCAAAAGCAAGCTGGGACAATGCTTTCTCGTTGATCTGAACTTGATGGATTTGTTGGTGCGTTCAGCGGAACTCAGCTCGCAGGACCTGGCACTGGAAATTGGCTGTGGCACTGGCAGCCTGACCATGAAGTTGGCAGAGGCCGCGGGCGCTGTCGTGGGAATTGAAATCGATAAAGGCTTCTTTCAGTTGGCCCATGACCTGACCAGGGCCTGGAACAATGTGGATGTTCTGCATGGCGATGTCCTCAAGAGCAAACATATTCTGAATCCCGACTGGCTGCAGGTCGTCAGGGACAAAGCCAAACTGCCCGGCATTCAACAGATTAAACTCACCGCTAATCTGCCATACGTGGTGGCTACGCCAGTTGTCATCAATCTGCTGCTACTCGATGATCTGCCCATCGAACGTATGGTCGTCATGGTACAACTGGAGATGGCCGAACGTCTGGTGGCAAAACCATCCACGAAGGATTACAACGCCAATTCCATTTTTGTGCAGAGTTTGTGCGATGTGGAAATGGTTCGCAAGATCGGCCCGAAAGCGTTCTTCCCACCGCCCAAGGTTGATTCGTCCATCATCCGCATCTGGCCCCGTCCTGAAAAACGGCAGCAGATTATTGATAGCCTGGGCAGCGTTACCAGGCTGCACCGCTTCCTGCACGGCCTGTATCTGCATCGCCGCAAAAACCTACGGGGCGCTTTGTATCCTCTGTATCGAGAACAATTGGATAAGCCGGGGCTGGATCAGCGAATAGCAGGTGCCGGCTTTGATGTGCAAGGCAGGGCGGAAGCACTTACGGTTGAGGAGCATCTGCGGCTTTGCCAGGCTCTGCCTGATCTGAGCGTTTAACCGAGAACTCCGACATCATCGCCAGCACACCCAGTATCGGCCCGGGTAACCAGAGCCAGCCTATCCAGAATTGCATCGGTTCCAGGCTCAATGCAGTTAGCTGAATACCAAATACGGTGACGCTGAAACCGATGGCATTCTGCAAGGCGAGTGCACTTCCCGTAGCTTCCGGCAGGCAAGCTTTCGCCGAGAGTGCCGAGAACTGCGGTGAATCTGCCGGGGCACTCAATCCCCACACAACCAGAAACAGAATCACCAGCCATATAGGCATCCAGGGTAGAAGCGGACACAACAAGCACATGCAGCCAGAAATGGTCAGTGCAATGATTGCCACCAGCGCGCTGCCAATCCTTCGACTCCACCAACCTCCCAACACGTTGCCTGCTGCCCCCACGGCAATAATCGAGAAAATCCACCACGATTGCTGTTGACGATTATCAGTAACGAGCCGAACCAGAAACGGAACCGTTGACCAGAATGCATATAGTTCCCACATATGCCCGAAGTAGCCAAATGCCGACGCTCGATAAGCTGGTAGGCGAAAACAGTTCCATGCTATACGCAGATTGATTTTCCGGCCTGGTGGCCTGGCTGCTGGTCCATCACCGAGCCAGAGCATGAGAAATGCTGCCAGCACAGCAAAGAACGAAGCACCAACGGTAATCCACTGCCAGGGTATCTGTTCGCCCAAGGCTCGAAGCAGAAAGGGCAGCGATGTGCCGAGCGATACCGAACCCACCAGCCAGCCCAGTGCTTCACCGGTTCGATCAGGCATCCAGGTGATGACAAGTTTCATCCCCAAAGGATAGATACCAGCCAGTGCAACACCGGTCAGAAATCGCCAGAACATGGCATCGATCCACCCGCCGCTGGCATACGCAAAACCGAAATTCGCCAGCGAGCCGAGGAGACATCCTGCAGAAAATACCCGACTGGCAGGGAATGCATCAGCCAGGCCGGTCAGCGATAAACCGAGCGTACCGAGTATGAAACCAATCTGAACAACCGCCAACAGGCTGCCTTGAGAGAAAGAGTTGAGTGACCAGAGCTGTGTAACTTCCGGCAGGGAAGCTGTGCCACAAAACCAGAGAGACGTTCCGAGCGATTCCGCCAGGACGATGCAGGGCAAAGCCAGTGTTGCTTTGGAAAGGTTAATTCCATTATCTCAAAAACACGAAACGTCTCAGGCGATGAGATGTTTCAGTTTAACGTGATCTTTTCAAAACACTATTTGGCAGCCACTTTCCCCGTGACATCGATCTGACAGGCTTGCACGATTTCCCCTGTCTCTTGATTCTGCACCAGGGCAATCACTTTCAGATTCTTCATGTCCAGCGGGCGATTCGTCGAGGGGAAGGGACGAGTTTTGCCAAACTCATCCAGGTAATTGTTCAGCTCGCTGCGCAGCTTGCTAATATCTGCACTTACCTGATGTTTGAAGTTTTTATCCTTGATAGAAACTCCCTCGATGCCACCGGGCATGGCACGCACCACTTGATGATGGAATCGCAGTCGGTTGCTGCCGACGTACTTTACTGTTTCTTCCACGATAATGGTTTTCAACTTTAATTGATCAGCAACTTCTACGCCGTACACATCAAGATGAATATCGATCTTGTCTCCATCTCGGCTCGCAGTGCCGTTCACTTTGACCTGGCTGCTTTTTTCCAGAATGGGATCGATGATCTCTTTATACTGCTCAAATTTGGCTTGCGCCCGATCCATGCCACCACCGCTGCCAGCTCCCGGCTTGCCGTTGAATAACGTGCTGGGAGTGCCCCGCATATCGTTCGGGAACAGCTTGCGGTAATAGTTAAAACGGGCAACAGTATCAGGATTGGTCATTGGATCAGGGCCGGGGATGTGCATGTGGTACTGAATCAGAACCAGGTCTTTGTGATCGTATGCTTTTTCGAGCGCATCAAAAGCGACATCAGCAGCCACGCAGGGTGGGCACTGGGCGCCGGTGAACAATTCAAGAACTGCCACCTGATTGGCGCTTGTGTTCTTGCGGCCTGCAAATGCAACCGGTTTGAACGGAGGCACCGTCGCCAGATATTCCTTATCCATGTCGGCGTCCATCTTGGCGAGTTTCGCCTCAATGACTTTAGCCTCGGAAGTATTCTTGTTGGCTACCAGTGCCTGCAGGTAAGCGGTAACCACCGGGTGCTGCCTGGATGCTGACCAGCTTGCAGGCATCGATTGATATGCCGATTGAATAACTTTCAGGGCAAGCGCTTCCAATCCTTTTTCCCGAAGCAGCGTAGTGCCCGTGCGCGACAAAACGTAATTCGTGTAAGGCAAGCCGTAAGGCTTGGCGTGTTTTTCGATGATGCCGATGAGCTTTTCTGCCTCGGCTCTGCTGACCTTGGCTTTTTGAGCCATCCCCAGCAATGCACTGGCTGAATCAAGGGCGGCCAGTTGATCAGAGTGCTTTTCAATCACTTCCCGGTAGAGGTCAGCAACTTTTTCATCAGCTTCCTTTTGGGCTGCAGGCAACTGATCCTGAATCTTCTTCCGTTTCTCAGCATCCTTTTCATTCTGTGCCTGGATGCGAAGTGTCATGGGACGGTTATTCAGAGAGACTGCTTTGCCATATGCTTCAGGCGATTTGACTCGCACGATAGCATCAGAAGGTTGTGCAAATTCGGTTTGATCCGTCGGCGCCAGCTTGGCACGATATGCAATGGTATCAGTCGCCATGCTGCCCAGAATGCTTTTCTCAGACCCTGCACTATGTGAAGTAAAGGTCATCCCATTGGAAAGGGTGAGAACGATTTCCTGACCATTGGCTTTATAGCTCGTCAGCTTAACCGTGCTGCGCGGCGGAACAGCCAGCACGCTGGCGGTTTGCGTCCCGTCTTTGGTTTCCACTTTGAGTAATGCCTGAGTCGTTTCCGCCGATGGACTACCAATGAGAGCCAGGCGGTAGTTGCCATCGGGAATGGTTCCCTGAGCATGGATGCCCTGGCTGAAAGCAAGAAGAAGTGTCAGCAACACCAGTTTTTTCAACATGGTTTAATCTCTCGCGGATTAAGTCTTTACATTACAAAATTACTAAAGATTGATGCAAAGTTAAGCAAATACCGAAAATAAACAGGTGGCTTGCTGGTTCATCTGGAATAATTGATGTTTGACGAGTATGATTCAAACAGATTGGCCATGGTACTGAACGTGTATCAGAAGATGAAAGCCATATTCTGTCTACTCTGCTGCATGATTATTCTCATGCCACAGGGGTGGTGTTGCTGGCTTGTACCATTGCAATGTTGTAGTAACGATGCTGTCCCTTCCTGTTGCCATACTGTTTCACAGGCTACTGAATCGTGTTGCGATGCCTGTGCTGAATCGCAAAATGCACAGGATGGTGATGATCATTCAGGTTCAATACCTGAGACCTGCAGTAAGTGTCTCCACGACACGATTCGACCAGTTTTTGAAAATTCGACTGACTGGTTCGTTGTACCTGTTGCCATTCTTCCTGTGGAACTATCCACGGGATTGCCTTGCAGTCTGCTGTTTGTCTCTCACGATGTGCATACCGTCAGCCCACCTTTGCATGTGCACCTCTGCGTCTGGCGTTGTTAAGCCGGTTGATGATCGGTCGTAACTGAAGCGATATAGCTTTAAGACTGTAGTTTGCTTCGTCTATTGTTCATTCTTTGATAACAACACCAAACCAGAACGGAGAGAATCATGAAAACGAAACTGGCTCTGTTGGCCCTTTTGGTCGCAACATTATCCCTGGGTCTGTTTGCCAACCAGGCAACCGCCAGCAAGTCTGCTGATAGCTGCTGTGCCTGCTGCGAAAAAGGTTGTTATTGCTGCGATACAGGTGCCTGTACCTGTGCAGAATGTGCCTGCGTGTGCGGCTGCTGTGGCGTGGATGGCTGTTGTCAGGCCAGCACTCCTGCAGTCAAAGTAGAAGCAAAATGCTGTGACTGCTGCGAAGCAGGCAGCACCTGTTGCGTTACCGGTGCCTGCAACTGCTGCAGTCAGCCAGTCAAAAAGACTGCTTGCTGCGATTCGGAAACAGCCGGTAAGCCTGTCAAGCAAAAGTGCTGCAAGTAATTCTTGCCTGACATAAGTTCAAACGGATGCCGTGCAGTATTCTGCTGCCCGGCATTTTTTGTGATTACATTGAAAACCAGTAAACGTAATCGCGATGCAAAATCGTTACAGCTTATCAATCTGGGTAGTGAAGAATGCGTGTTGGATCAAACTTCAATGAAAAGTGATGGAAACAGTAAATTCATTGAGAATTTGTAACGGAACCTACACCTTTGGGTAACAGTCGGAAAAGTCCAGCAGGACAGCCAGCTTGAGGAAAAGTGACAAGGTTTTCCAATCTGGTTCTTTGGAAAAGTAAACGGCAACGCGCATGATTGCCATGAACACGTTGGAGGTTCCGCCAGGCTGATGTCAAGCCAGGGCCCGGGTCCCCCAGTCCGACGATTTTGTCTCCACAAAGGAGTGCCGAGAGATGCGCCTCAAGTTTCTAGCCTCTGCCGTTGCAGCGTTAGCCGCTGTGTTCGGCGCCCACACCACAGCCACGGCTGGTGGTGGTTGCGGTGGCTGTGGCGCTTCTGCCGTCGTGGCTTGTGCCCCGGCTGCAGACGCCTGTACGCCCCGCGTACGTTACAAAACCGAATGGCAGACCGTGACCGAACAACGGACACGCACCTGCTACAAGACAGTTCAGGAAACTGTCATGAAGGAAGTTCGTGAAGTGGTCTGCAAGCCAGTTCATGAGACCAAAGTGGTGGAATGCAAACGCATCGTTTGCGAACCAGTTTGGGAAGAAAAAGAAGTCAAAGTCTGCACCGGCGACTGGGTCACCGAGCAGCGCAAAGAAGCTGATCGCACGGTTTGCCGCAAAGTTCGCGTCGAACGCTGCGATAATGGCTGTGGCCACGCCAACCATGGCAATGGCTGCGGCTGCGACAATGCCTGCAACGATCCCTGCGCCAGCAACAAGTGCGGGCTCGGCGGCTGGCTCAAACGCCTTCGTCCTGAGTATGCCTATGTGCAGGAAACCTGCCCAGGCAAGACTTACGAAGTGAAGGTCTGGAAGCCACGCGAAGAAGTCAAGAAGGTCAAGGTCTGCAAGATGGTTCAGAAGGAAGTGGTCGAAAAGAAGAACGTCACCACGTGCCGCTATGAACGCCAGGAAGTTGTCAAACAGGTTCCTGTCACCGTCTGCAAAAAGGTCCCTTACTGCGAAACCTACAACGTGTGCAAACGCGTTCGCGTCAAGGTTCCTGTTTGCGATGACGGCTGCCGATCACACAGCCTCTTCGGCGGACTCTTCAGCAAGAGCTGCAAGAACGACTGTGCACCAGCCTGCAACAACTGCGGTAGCCACGCTCCTGCACACCTGACTCCTGCTGCTCCCGCTGCCGCTCCCATGCCTGCAGCCAAGTAAGCAGATTTAATTGAAAAATAGAAAGCCCACTCCTGGTGAGTGGGCTTTTTCTTTTTTTTAACTGCGTAACACCGAAGCTTCCGGCGTTGCTTTGGAAATATTCGCCGATACATCCGCATCGAATCGCCCCAGTGTCCAGTTGAGGCCGCTCATGAGAATGGTTTTGAAGGTGTCATTCGTCCAGACATCTTCGCGATGCCCCATCGAAGTGTAGAACACGCGGCCTTTATCATGCATCCTCGCCCAGGTAGCCGGGTGCAGCGGCCTGATGTGGAACGCATTGCCACCTTCCACCCGCTTGGGGTTCTTGTCACGCTTCCACATGGCATTCGCCTCGCTACTGTCCTGGGCAAGGATGACATGCAGATTTGGGGCAAAATTCTTGAGCGAGTACCACTCTTCGTGCAAGTTGAAATCGTCCATCCCCTTGACCGCGGGGAAGGAACTGCACACCTTCATTTTTGCCTTGAACTGTTCGCCGTGAACGATGAACTCTCCGCCAATCATCTGAATATATGGATCACGTTCTGAATCAGGCTGGTTCTTCTGTTGGTCACCTTTGCTGTGGAACGTATCGGTCGCACAATGGCTGCCGATAAACCCCTTTCCCTTGGCAATGGCATCGAGAAGGGCCTGCTTGCCCTCTTTAGGCATAGCTACAGAACCATCCACTGCCTTCTCTTTGGTTAAATCGCCGGTTGTGTAAAAGAAGAATGCATCGTACTTGGCGATTTCTTCCGGTATGAACACTCGACCATCCTTGGTGCAGGTCACATCAATGTTGTTCTCTTTACCCCACTGGGTCAGCAGAAATTCAGCGTGAGACAGTTTCCCCTTCTCGCCGAGGAACTTCTTGCCATCCGGCTTGTTGCGATTGACGACATCATGCTGGAAGCCTTGTGATCGGGTGAAAACCAGAAGCTTCTTGTTCTCACTCGTTTTGGCACTCGCTGCCTGCATCAGAAAGGATGAGCCGACGGCAGCCAGAGTGCTATTCAGAAAATGGCGACGATCCACAGACATGGTGATTTCCTCAGCAAGGCAGGGCAGGGTGAATGCGACGAATCGCGGTGTATGATGTTGTCACTGTAAATAGAACCAGCCTCTGAAGCAAGCAGTTTGTTGGGGCAGGCCACTTCATTTCTGCAGTAAACTGGTCTCGATTCATTGGCTTATGTAAGGTAACCTGTCAGTAGGTGTTTGAAACTATGGAGAGTGTCTGCATGTCTCGACCTGTGATTGGCATACCCATGCAAACTCTTGATCCGATTCCGGGTCAGACGCCGCTTTGCTGGATCATGGGGCAGACCTATGTTCGTGTGCTGACAGAGCAGGGTGCTGTACCTTGGCTGATTCCGCCTCTGGTCGGTGATGTGGATACCCTGCGAGCTATTTACGAACATTTGAATGGCATCTTCCTGACGGGCGGCGTGGATGTCGACCCCAGCAATTACGATGAATCGAAGGATGTCCTCTGCGGCAAGACTGACAAGTCACGCGACTGGGCCGAGATGCAACTCGTCCGGTGGGCTTTGGAAGACAAGAAACCGGTTCTCGGTGTCTGCAGAGGTGCACAACTGCTTAACGTGGCTTTGGGTGGCACGCTTTATCAGGATGTAGGCAAGTTCTACGAGCAGTCAATCAAGCACGATTACTTCCCCACGCCTGAACGCTGGACCCGCGATATGTATGCCCACATGGTTAACATCGAACCGGGCACCCGCCTCGCCGCTATTGTCAAATCTGACAGGATTCAGGTCAACAGCATGCATCACCAGGGTATCAAGAAACTGGCTGAGCCATTGCGGGCAAACTCCTGGGCTCCTGATGGCCTG
This sequence comes from Planctomycetia bacterium, assembly GCA_016795155.1. Classification (NCBI taxonomy): domain Bacteria; kingdom Pseudomonadati; phylum Planctomycetota; class Planctomycetia; species Planctomycetia bacterium. The sequence goes on from JAEUIE010000023.1 coordinate 33,805, forward strand.
ATCGAAGGTGTGGAAGGCCGAAACGGACAGTTCCTCGTCGGCGTGCAATGGCATCCGGAAGAACTGACTCGCCGCGACATGGCCATGCACCAGTTATTCCAGGCATTCATTGATGAAGTGCAACAGTTCCAACCTGTTACAGCCACTACAACCCCACAGTGGTCGTTCATGAAGGTGAATGGTTAGGTAAATTGTTCTGGCAGTTTCGCCACGACTTTTACATATTGATGATTACTGAAAGTCATCATCAATCATTGTATTCGGCCTTACCATGCATCGTGAGCGACACAAGTGGTTCAGTCCCCGACTTCACCGTGATATGGAACTCGAAATCTGGGGGCATGCAGGTGCCCGTGTTCTGGTTTTCCCCACTTCCCAAGGTCGTTATTTCGAATTCTCCGACCGTGGCATGATCAATGTCATGGCAGATTCCATTCACCGTGGCTGGGTGCAGGTGTACTGTGTCGATTCAGTCGATGCCGAAAGCTGGTATGCCTACCACAAGCATCCTCACGACCGTTTCCGCCGACATGCTGAATACGATGCCTATCTCGTCAATGAAGTGCTGCCGCTCAGTCAGCAGAAAAACAACAATCCATTTCTGATCACCCTGGGTGCCAGCTTTGGTGGCTACCATGCACTCAACTTCGGCCTGAAACACCCTAATCTGGTCAGCCGCATTCTCTGCATGAGCGGCTTGTGCGACATCAGCAGCTTTAGCGATGGCCATTCCAGCGATGATCTCTACTTCAACAACCCCATGCAGTTCATTGCCAATGAACATGATGGCTACCGGCTTGCTGCCCTGCGTAAGCAGGACATCATCCTGGCCGTAGGCAAGGATGATCGACTATGTGATAGTAACCGACGCATGTCCAATCTGCTCTGGAGCCGAGGTATCGGCAACGCTCTCAGGCTTTGGGACGGCTGGTCACACGATTGGCCTTACTGGGAGAAAATGATTAGATTGTACCTGTCAGGGCATGATTAAGATCAGTTCTCAGCACTCAGGACTTAAATATGAGCAACGCTCTGAAAATTGGCCTCATCGTCGGTCGTGAATGGTCATTTCCCCCTAAGTTCATCGAAGAAGTCAACAAACGCGATCAGGGCGTGGTGGCTGAATATGCCAAGCTGGGCGGCACCCGCATGAACGAACCTTGCCCTTATGCTGTGCTGATCGACCGCATCTCCCACGAAGTGCCCTATTACCGCAGCTATCTCAAAAATGCGGTGCTGCAGGGTTCTACCGTGGTCAACAATCCCTTCATGTGGACTTCCGATGACAAGTATTTTGGTTCTTCATTTGCTACCAAGTTGGGGGTAGCTCATCCCAAGACCGTGGTTCTCCCCAACAAGGATTACATCCCCGGTATCGTTCACAATGAAAGCCTGCGAAATCTGACTTACCCGCTCGATTGGAAAGGCATCGTCGATTACATCGGCATGCCTTGCGTTCTCAAAGACGCACACGGCGGCGGCTGGAAGAATGTCAATGTCTGCCACTCCATGGAAGAACTGCTGAAAGCCTATAACGAATCAGGCCTGCTCACCATGATCGTTCAGGAATTCATCGAGTGGGATTACTTTGTCCGGTGCATCTGCCTGGGACAGGAAGTCATTCAGCCTATCAAGTATGATCCCAAGGAACGGAAGTATCACAAAGACCTGGAATACCCGACGCCAGCACTTCGGCAGCGTATTATTGCCGATTCGCTGAAACTGGTGAAAGGGCTGGGGTACGACATGAATTCCATTGAATTCGCTGTCAAGAACGATGTGCCTTACGCCATCGATTTCATGAACCCTGCACCTGATATGGATATCTACTCGCTGACACCCTACTACTTCGACTGGGTGGTGCAGGCCATGGCCGACATGGCCATCAAGCTGGCAAAGAACCCCCGCCCGCAGATCAGAGAAATGCGCTGGAACCAGCTCTTTTGAAAAATTGTGGGACACGATTCCATCGTGTCATGAACTTACTAGCTGTTACGATGAGTCATATCGCCTCAATCACCGTCCGATGATCCACCGCGATGCTGCTGAGTTCCTTATTGTCCTTCATGAAATGAACCGTGGCAACCGTCACAATATCGTCTGAACTGCGCTCGGTAGCCAGGCCGGTAACCAGGAACTGGACATCGCGAACGGTGCCTTCCACCGTATGAGGCCAACTGGTATTCCCCACCTTGACCGTCTGGGTGATCTTCACCCGCTGACCTGGCTTCAAATCCTGGTAATTGACCGTTTGCATAGCTGTTCCTGTCCTCACCCGTAGTGTCTACACTCTTTAGCTTTAGGATGGAAACCATGCCCTGGCAATGCTGGTTTCTCCGGCAGTGCCCCTACAAGTGACATAATAGTCCCACTCAGTCCACCAGAGTACCCGACCTTCCTGTTCTACCTGATTGACACGGGCTGTGAAACGGTCATACTGAATGTTGTAGCTCACGGCATGGTGTCCGTGATGAGCAGGTATGGGTTACCCTTGAGCAGGCACCTTTTCTCTACATGGTGCCGGGTATAATCCTCTAATGCTCTCTGGAGGTTCACCGGTATGGCACGGAAATCATCGCGTTCTAGTGCAGATCAGCCACAATCGAACACCGTGCTGATTGTGTTCCTCGTCTTTTCCATCCTGCTCAACCTGGCCCTGGGTGTCTTCCTCTACCTGGCCCAGGACAAGATTGAACAGGCGAACAAGACTGTAAACGATGCAAAAAATACCCAGACGGGCATGGAGAATCAGCGCAAAGTGGCAACAGATTATGCCATGCCTTTGCTGCGTGCCCTGATTGGTGATACCACCGTAACTGCGGATGAATTGGCCCGGTTGAAGCAGGAAGCCCTGACAACCGAATTCGCCAAGCTGCCTCAGGAAGCTACTTCATGGTATGGCGGCAAGGTCTGGCGTGAACTGGTGGGTGGTGGACAGAATAACAATGGCCTCATCGGGCCATTCTCCGACACTACCGGCAAGCCTGCCATCTCCCTGATCGACAAGGTTCGTCAATTGCAGACACAGTTAAACAGCGCCACCGAAAAGCTGAAAACCACCGAAGCCAACCTGGCGAAAGTGAATGGCGAATTCAACACCTACAAAGGACAGTGGAACGATATCATCTTTGCCCAGCGCCTGAAAGAAAATCAGGACGCCATGCAGAAGGACACGGAAAACAAACTGAAACTCAAGGATGAAGTAATCGCGGAAAGCAACAGAAAAGCACAAGATACGGTCAATGATATGACCAAGCTGACTGACGATCTGAAAAAGAATTTTGACGCTCAACTGGTTCAGAACAAACAGACCTTTGACACGGAATTGAAAAAGGAATCCGATAACTATCGGGAACAAATTGCCAAGTTCGAACAGGATAAGATCACGAGCCTGAATGTGCCCAAGGCCCGCATTGTTGAATACGAACCAGGTACCGATCTGGCTCTCATCGATCTGGGGTCTGCTGTCAAGCTCCCTCTGGGCCTGACTTTCTCAGTACATGGTCGCGATCCCAATGATACCTCAGGCGCTGCCAGCCCACGCAAGAAGGCTGAAGTGGTAGTCATTCGAGTGTTGGGCGAACAACTCGCTCAGGTACGCATCACCCGCATGGCAAGACCTGATACCGATCGAATTCCACTGCCCAGCCCCGATTTGAGCCAGGACGAAGAACGCCGATACTGGGATAAGTACTTCACCAGCAATCCACGTGATTTCATCCGTTCCAACAAGCCGCTTTACAAGGGTGATTACCTGTTCAACGTCGTCTGGGATCCCACCAAGCGAACCCGCGTGGCCCTGATTGGAGAATTTGATCTGGATGGCGATGGTACCGATGACATTCAATCCCTGATCAGTCTGCTCAATGCTCAGGGCGCCGATGTCGTTACCTACCTCGATAAAACCAATGGCTACAAGCCAAAACGAAAACTGGATTTCAATACTGATCTGGTCGTGATTGGCGACATCCCCTTGATCAAGGCACAAGGTGGAGACAAGGGCCTGGTGGTTAATCGCAGCAATAATCTCGTTCGCGAAGGCATTGCAGTCCAGAAAGATGCCATCGAAAAGGGCATCCGAATCGTTCAGTTACCGAAGTTCCTGAGCGAAATGGGAATCAATCCACCCCAGGCACTGTTGCACAAGACCGCCAGTCTGCCTACCGAAGTCAAGCAGCCTGCACAGAACAACGCTCCACCAGCAGATAATGCACCACCGGTCGATAACAAACCCGGCCAGTAAGCTGGTTGCTGAATGAATCAACCAAACAGCCTTGCGAGTCGCAAGGCTGTTTTTATTTTTTTGCCTTGCTGGCAGCTAACTTGGAAGCAGTCTGCTTCTTCAATACTGCAGATGGGCACACATCGTGAACGGTGCAGGCAGGGCACTTGGGGTGAATCTCAAAACAGTATTCCAGCGCAATCTGTGACAGTGCTTCAGTTACGGCAATACCCTTCGTCTTGGGAATAGCATTTTCCAGCATCGACTGGGCTGATTCCACATCGGCCAGGTCTTCTGCCAGGCCAAGCCGCTTCAGGCAGCGGAGCATGTCGGCATCCACCGGCATCGCATGACCATCCATGCTGTGACGCAGTACATATGCCACCATGAAGGGCGATGAGCCTCGATATCGTTCCAGCATCTTTTGAGCCTGCTTCAGACCCTTCTTTTGCAGCGATTCCAAATCGAACGAGTACGTAGTTTCGAACACTTCCTGCAGAATGGAAATGATGCGGTCAGCACGATCCATACTGTCGGGCAAGGCGCGGATGGCCCGAGCCACTTCACGGGCCGAGCTGACACGAATTTCATTCAGATCGAAGAACGATTCGCCCAGCTTCTTGAATGCCTGGTCTGCTTCTTCCCGCGTGGCCCCTTCGCGCAGAATGGCATAGATCATGCGATGGAGCACATCCATGGCAACAGGTTCTTCTACTTTCTTGATCAATGTGCTCAGCTTGGCAAGCTGTTTCTGTTTATTGGCGGAAGACATGCTGCATCACTCCTTGATCGAAACAGGCTCTTCACCTGTTGCAGTAGAATCGGTTCCATCCTCGTTTGCATCAGGTGAAATACTTTCGCCTGATTTCCTGTTCTCATTCTGTAACAGCCTGCTGACTGCCTGGCTGTTGATCAGTCCCTTGTCCAGATGAAAACTGAGTGCTGGAGTATAACGCAGTTTCAATCGGTCTGCCAGATGTCGCTGGATAAAACCAGCTGAATGGTTCAACCCCTGGAGACACTGATCAACGTCTGATTCGCTACCCAGTACGGAAACATAAATCTTTCCGGTCTGCAGGTCGCTGGGCACTTCCACGCGCGTCACGGTCACTCCACGAATTCGTGGGTCTTGCATCTTGAACAGGATCGTTTCAGCGGCCACTTCGCGGATTACTTCCGCAATTCGGGCCGGTCGGTAGCTTTTCATGTTCTGTTAGTATTAAGCCTCTAACTCGAATTTGGCTAGCTCTGCTACCGGATGTGATCGCAATGCATCGACAATCTTCTGCAAGGCCCCCTGTAAATGGCTCGCTTCGTTACTGACCATGGCAATGCCCAGTACAGCCTGCTGGCGATCATCCATCAAGTCGACTTCCGCAACGGAAATGTTGAAAGACTGCTGCAGGCGATCCTTGATGCTGCTAACCACCTGCCTTTTATCCTTCAGAGATCGGCTTTGCCGTAGAATCAGATAGACTTTCAGCGTGCCTACGTACATGATGTTCACATCCCGTTTGCGGATATCCTGTTATCATCATAGGCAAGAATAAGTATGAAATGGTTTAGCACAGCATTGATTCAAGTCAGAATTACCGTACTGGGGCTGGCAGGCGGGCTGATCGTTCTGATGGGGATGTGCATGTTCATGCTGCACCAGGTCAAGCCGGGCGGCTTCATTGCTGGCAACGCGCCGCAATGGGGAAATGTGCTGCTGCTCACTGCTCTCTTCTGTGGCATCAGCATTTTGCTGTTTCTCACGTCGCTGGGACTTCCTCAGTGGATTACTGCATCTAACTTGTCTCGCTGGGCCAGGCAGGCGGAACCGCTTCCGATGGATGTCACCGGACTCGATCAGTCAAACACTGACTGGCTCGAACAGGCTCCGGAAACTTCCCTGAAGTCCCTGGTGCAGATTTTTCAGACAGGAAAGATTGTCCCAACTGCATTATGCGAAGCTGGTGGCATGCTATGCGCTTTAGCCTACTTGCTCGAAGCTCATCCGCTTTCCATTGTCATGGTCTTCATCAGCATCTGCCTGATGCTCTACCGCTTCCCATCACAAACCGAATTGAACGGTTGGCTGCTGCAGCAATTTGAAAAGTTGCAGAAGGGACATTGGGCCACTTCGTCAGAATAATCACGCAGCCACCTTGCGTGCCGGCGGCTTCAAACTAAACAGCCCGAAAATCTCCGATTCATTCAGCCCTAAACTGGTAGGCGGGCCATTCTGGGCAATGATCTCTTCGAACAACCGCCGCTTGTGCTCAAGCACTTCGCAGATTCTGCATTCAATTGTCTGCTCGGTGACGAATCGTTTGACAAACACGGTGCTTTTCTGACCAATTCGATGCGCCCGGTTGATGGCCTGGTCTTCCACTGCCGGGTTCCACCAGCGATCAAAAAGGAAAACATAATTGGAGAACTGCAGATTCAGCCCCACGCTGCCGGTGCCATAACTCATGAGAATAACATGTTTGCGAGGGTCATGCTTGAATGCATCGAGTACGCCTTGTCTTTCTTTGTGAGGCACTTTGCCATGGTAGAGCAGGGGTCCGAATTCCTTCAAGTGCTGGGCCAGCATTTCCAACGGCTCCACCCACTGTGAAAAAACAATGGCCTTGCGGCCAGAATCAGCTACTTCTTCCATGTCGGAAAGTAGTTGGTCCAGCTTGGTGCTTTGGCCGGTGCGTGGATCAAAGTTGCAAATCTGTTTCAATCTCATGACAAGTTCGAAGACATGCTGAACCGTGATGGTTTCGCCCAGATCATTCAGGTGAACAATGCCTTCTTTTTCCGCCAGTTCATAGGCTTCTTTCTGGGCTGGCGTCAGTTCAAGGTACACATCCTGAATCAGTTTGGGAGGCATGTCTTTCATGACATCCTCTTTCACTCGTCGCAGGATGCCATCGCGTGTCATGTGTGCCAGTTCCCTCGCAGGCGTATCGTGCGGTATGTTATTCGGATGCACGAACGACCAGATGTTGATCAGATCTGCAGGTCGATTTTCAATCGGTGTGCCAGTTAAAGCCCAACTGCGAGAACGCTTCAACGATTTGGTCACCTCCGCAGTCTTGTTCCCTTCGTTCTTGATGCGTTGTGCTTCATCGAGAATCACCAGGTCAAATTCGACCTCGGGATCTAATGCGAAATCGACGTCCCGCGTCAGCAGTTCGTAATTCACCAGCTTGACCGGCGTCTTGGATGCCGTCCAGGCCACCTTGCGGGTAATCGCATCGCCACCTATTACTTCCACCGGAACATCGGGTGCCCAGAGCTTCAGTTCATTAAGCCAGTTGGGTACCAGTGGCTTGGGGCACACAATCAGGACACGGTGCACTTCCTGAGCATGCAGCAATAGACGAAGCGTGACTATCGCCTGCATCGTTTTGCCCAGACCCATTTCATCCGCGAGTAAGGCGCCGTGTCGAGGCATCAGGAAGGCAATACCCTCCATCTGGTAAGGAAATGGTTTGAAAGGCAGCTCAATCCTCTTGCCCGCAAACAGGTTTTCCAGCGGAGGCTGTAGCAGCGTCAGCAATCGTTCTTTCAGCAGTACCAACTCAGCGGGAGGCTTCTGGCGTGTCGCAGGCTTGGCAGGTGGAGTCAGTATCTTTTCCAGATGCTCTTCTGGCGAGATACTGATGCGTTCCGATTGCTGGCTTTCTCTCGTAACAACATTCGGCTTGCCTGTTTCAGGAAACTTCCAGGTTTCCACCTGTACGTGAAGTTGCAGCTTTTGCGTTCCGGGCAACGGGCGAATGATAGGCGTCTGCAGTTTCACTTCCGCTGGTCTGATGCGGGGTTCAAGTTTCGAGACGATGGGAACTTCGAATACGCTGCAATTCAGGAATAATTCAATGTCCTTGACCTGAGGTGGAACAAATCGTTCAGCAGTGTGCGTCGATTGAACCAGCAGGTTACGATCAGGCCTGGCATCAGCCTGACTGCTGAGGCGGACCGGTCGAAAAAGTGGAAACTCATCCATGAGATATCCAGCGCACGAGAACACTACGCTGCCTTGTACTGGTTCATCTTGCGGGCTTCGGCAATCGCTTCACGTACACGTGCAAAGGGTTCCGACAGATCGCTGACAGCAGATTGCTGCAGCAGATCTTTAATGGGCTCTATATCACTCTGATATTTCTTCAGGATCGTTAGTGACTGTGTCCTGGTACTTGAAACAGAAATCAGTTCATCTGCCCGTTCACTTTGCACCTGGCCGCCATTCAGCCACACTACGGGAAGTGATAGATGTTGCCTGAGATCGAGTGCAGCGTCGTTGTCGGTGAGAATCAGGCTGACAGCGGTGTTTGCCTTTTCTACGAGCACTTTGCCTAGCAGGTCGCTGCAGATATAAGGTCGCAGTGTGGAACCGTAGAGCAGTTGTTGCACTTTGTTGGGAGTGACGCTGGTAGTCAGGCGGAATTCCAGCGGCCTTCCCCACGCATTGGTGACCAGGTAACCACCGAAGTAGCCTGAGGCATCCTGCTGTATCGTGAGAAAACCCAGGTGTGGTGCAGGTTGTTCCAAGCCGTGTCCTCCCCGGGACATCGCCAAAGATTATTCTGTGCCTCATTCTGCCGAATGGGCTGATAGGGGATATCTCGGCAACCAGATGCATTTCCTTGAAACTCAGAACTTGATTGAAGTTCGGGAAAAACACACCATGTCGATGGGATCGTTAGAGAATGCATAGCTCAACATGGTATTTTTCTACTCGGCGAGTGACTTGAGTGAATTAAGATAAAGTGGCCAATTAACTTGTTCAGTCTCTGCGTAGATTTCACATAACCGTTGCAACTATCATGAATTACATGAGCTGGCTAAAGTAAGGAATATGCTCAAATCTCTGCTTTAGATGGTCGAAAGATCGCAGAAAACCCCTTTGCCTTCCCTCTCACTTTCCCAATAATGCCAGTAGGAACTTAACAGCACCAAACTGGCATCCTGCCCACCCACCTATTGCAGCGTTGTCAGCATCTGATTGAGGATATTATGGCGAGCGAGGCACCCACTGCAGTTATTGCCCCGGGGTTGGACAATATTCCCGTGGCAGAGTCTGCCGTCAGTTACATCGATGGCAAACGTGCCAGGCTGGAATACCGTGGCATTGCTGCAGAAACGCTGGCCAAGGAAAGCTGCTTTGAAGAAACCACCTTCCTGCTGCTCAATGGCAAACTGCCCACGCAGAAGGAACTGGTTGATTTCGATAATGATCTGCGTACGCGTCGCAAGCTTAAAACCAAAATTCTCGATCTAATGTCCTGCCTGCCTGAAAAAGGCAACACGATGGGAATCCTGCAGGGCATGGTCGCCTTGCAGAGTTCCTACTATGCCACCAAACCGGTGACGGCTGATCCCAAAGACAACTGGGATGCGGTGCTGCGCATCATCGCCAGCATGCCCACGATCATTGCCGCTTACCATCGCATTCGCAATGGCGATAAGCCACTCGATCCTCGTGATGACCTCGATCATGCTGGCAACTTTTACTGGATGCTGTTCGAACGCATACCCACGCCTGCAGTCCGCAAAGTGCTCGATGCCTGCTTTATTCTGCATGCTGAGCACACCATGAATGCTTCTACGTTCTCAGCCCGCGTGGTCGGTTCAACGTTGGCTGATCCCTATGCAGTCATCAGCGCTGCCATCGGCACACTTTCCGGCCCATTACATGGCGGTGCCAACGAGGAAGTATTGCCGGTACTGGAAGAAATTGGCGAACCTTCCAACGCTCGTGCCTGGCTCGAAAAAGCTGTTGCCACCAAGCGCAAGATCATGGGCTTTGGCCATCGCGTGTACAAGGTGAAAGACCCTCGCGCTACCGTTTTGCAGGAATTGGCGGAACACGTTTTCGTCGAATCAGGCAAGCCGAAGATGTACGAAACGGCCGTTGAAATGGAACGAGCCGCAGTCAGTATCCTCGGTCCGAAAGGCATTTTCCCCAATGTCGATTTCTATTCTGGCATTGTCTACAAAGCCCTGGGCATTCCGGTCGATCTTTTTACACCCATCTTCGCACTGGCACGTTCCGCAGGCTGGCTCTCCCACTGGTGCGAGCAGATCAGCAAGAACCGCATCTACCGGCCTGAACAGGTCTTCGTCGGCATCGAAGACGCTGAATATATTCCGTTAGAACAAAGGGCCTCGTAGCTCTTAGCCCCAAAGGGGCGTAATAAGATAGCCCAGGGCAACGCCCTGGGACATGATCTCAAGCCCTGAAGGGGCGAGATAACTTTGGTCGAGGCCATTGCTATCCCGCCCCTTTGGGGCTTAGATCAATTTCCTGATACCAAACCCAGGGCGTTGCCCTGGGCTAAACTATCCCGCCCCTTTGGGGCTTCATACCGAGCCACCCATGCTTGATGCACAATTTGTTGCTGACAACCTGGAACTGATCCGACAGAACTGCGTCAATCGCAATGTCAAAGCCGATCTGGATCGCATTCCCACTCTGGTTGCCGACCGTAAAAACCTGGTCAAGGAAGTGCAGGCGATCCAGGCGAAACAGAACGAACTAGCCAAAAGTACAGGTAAAGAAAAAGATCCAGCCAAGCGGCAGGCACTGATTGATGAAGGCCGTGGCTTACGTACCCAGGTGGGTGATCTGGAGGCAAAACAGAAGACCATTGATGAAGAACTGCGTGTAGTGCTTCGCACGATTCCGAACCTGACACATCCTGATGCACCCGTGGGCATTGATTCATCAGCAAACAAAGTCATTAAGACTTGGGGAACACCTACGAAGTTCGATTTCAAACCACTCGATCATGTCGCACTCTGCGAAAAGCTCGATCTGTGCGATTTCGAGGCTGGTTCACAGGTTGCCGGGCCGAAGTTCTACTTTCTGAAGAATGAAGCGGCACTGATGGAAGTGGCCCTCATTCAGTTTGCCATGAGCACGTTGTCCAAGGCTGGGTACATTCCCATTATCACGCCCGACATGGCGAAGGTTGATGTGCTGGAAGGTATCGGCTTCATTCCACGTGGACCCGAAACACAAATCTACTCGGTGGAAAACACCGACTTGTGCATGGTTGCTACCGCTGAGATTACCCTCGGCGGCATGTGCATGAATCAGATACTCGATGAATCCAAACTGCCAACAAAATATGTGGGTTTGTCTCACTGCTTCCGAACGGAAGCTGGTGCACCAGGCCGCGATACCCGTGGCATGTACCGCGTGCATCAGTTCACCAAGGTGGAAATGTTCGCCTACAGCACGCCAGAACAATCGGAAGCGGTGCATCAGGAAATTCTGCAGCAGGAAGAAGCCATCTTCCAGGCACTGGGCATTCCTTACCAGGTGATTGATACCTGCACTGGCGATCTGGGTGGGCCAGCTTATCGCAAATACGATCTGGAAGCCTGGATGCCCGGCCGAGGCACCGCAGGCGAGTATGGTGAAGTCACCAGCACGAGTAACTGCACCGAGTTCCAGGCACGCCGGCTCAACATCCGCACCAAAGCGCCGGGCGGTAAAGGCACCCGCTTTGCCCATACACTCAACGGCACCGCAGTTGCAGTCACACGGGCTATCATTGCTATTCTGGAAAATAATCAACAGGCTGATGGAAGTGTTGTCATACCTGAAGTGCTCAGGCCATTTATCGGGAAGGATAAGATTGTGGCACGTGGCTAAGATTGACACTGCGAAGAACTTGGGGATAAGGTAAAATACGCTTACCACTGGAGAAATGTGCCATGGTTGCTATCATGCGTGGCATCGTTAAAGACGGGAAAGTGATACCGGAACGTCCGCTTCCCGAGGGGGAGACTGTTGAGATCGGACTCCTTCGTGAATCCGGCGTGTTTACCAAAGAAGAGTAAGAAGAGTTTGATCTCTGGTCTGCAAATAGCGGCGATGCACTGATTGCGATGGAAGCGATGCTCGACAAAAAATGGTTAACTGCAAAAAACCGAGACAGAAGCTAGTGCAAAGTTATGATTTATGCGGTCCTAGGAACTAGATTGATTACAACCCTGATAGCATGGAGTGTCTACTTTAAGTCATTTTATGTTGAGACCAAGTACGGATTTAGTATTGAAGTTATTCCTTACTTTGTTGTTGGCTATCTGGTGTGGTTTCTGATCTGCTCAATTTACCTTATCATCGTCGCTAAAAAGACTGCCAACATCATGGCTGTCAATTTGATTGCATTAGTGCCAATCATTGGCATTACCGTTGCTTTCATATTATTTGCAGACGCGTGTTATTCTCTTGGGAGCACTGGCCTGTCGCCTTCACTAACAGCTTCAACTCGTACACCCATTTTCTTGATAGCTCTTGCATTAATTGACTATGTACTTATTAGCGAATGCAAAAACACAATCAGTGAAAGTCAAAAGTGATAACTGTCGGGTTATGCTTGCTGACACGAAACCAAACATTTTATGAGGGTAAACTAATTCAGTTCCACGTAACTCCATCCCATCTCCCGCCCTAGTCATTACACTATCCCAATGACTTTGACCTCTCCCCCATCCACCGCTCCTCGCCGCATCGCGCTCCTCGGTGCCACCGGCTCCATCGGCACCAGTGCTCTCGATGTGATCCAGGCGCTTCCCCACAAACTCCAAGCCTTCGGCATCTCCGTACATCGCTCTGTTGATCAACTCGATCATCTCATCAAACTGCATCAACCAAGGCTTGTTGCTGTGAGTGGCGATGTTGTTGCACACTCCGGCCCTCACCCCCATCCCCTCTCCCTGAGTACAGGGAGAGGGGGGCCTGAAATTCTCACTGGCCCCACCGCCATCGAAACACTCGCCCGGCATCCCGATGTGGATATGGTGCTCTGCGCCATTGTTGGAGCAGCTGGCCTGCGAGGCAGTTGGGCAGCACTGGAAGCAGGTAAACCGCTCGCCCTGGCTAACAAGGAAACCCTGGTTGTTGCTGGTCCGCTGGTTACACAGCTAGCTGAACGCAAGAAAACGCTCCTGCTGCCTGTCGACAGTGAACACTCTGCAATCTTTCAGATCATCCAGGAACGGGGCATTCACGATGTTGAACGTATCGTTCTGACAGCCAGCGGCGGGCCGTTTCGAGGCAAATCGCGAAACCAGCTTGCCAATGTCACCAGGGATGAAGCGTTGAATCACCCCACCTGGAAAATGGGGCCGAAGATCACCATCGATTCCGCAACGCTGATGAACAAGGCACTCGAAATCATCGAAGCACGCTGGCTCTTTGGTTTGCAGCCTGAACAGATTCAGGTCATCATTCATCCCGAATCGATCGTCCATTCCTTTGTTGAATTTCGCGATGGTTCGGTGATCGCCCAGTTGTCACCACCCGATATGAAGTTACCGATCCAATATGCATTGCTTTACCCTGAGCGTGTTCCCGGCCCGGCCAAGAGGCTCGACTGGAATACCCTGAAATCACTGACTTTTGAGCAGCCCGACCATGATACGTTTGGAGCATTACTATTGGGATATGAAGTGGCACAACGAGGCGGCACAGCAGGTGCTGCCCTCAATGCCGCCAACGAGGCAGCAGTGGCCCGATTCCTGGCTGGCAACCTCGACTTTCTTGACATTACTCCAGCTTGTTCTGAGATCGTTGCGGCCCATCCCTTCCAAGCACAGCCTACCCTCGATACCTTAATGGAAGTGGATAGCTGGGCACGCACGGAGATTGAGCATTGGCGAACGTAACCACGGATGCACCGGTCAAAAAATCAGGATTACCTCTCACCGAACTGCTGGTCGCCATTGCTATAGGAGCTGCCATCTATTTTGGCGTGCTTCGCGGAAAGAGTTTTGACGACGCCCTGCGTGCACTGCTCAGCATCGGCATGGCTATCGTCGGCATCGGCCTGTTGATCTTCATCCATGAACTGGGACACTTCCTCGCCGCCAAGTGGTGTGGCGTGAAAGTCGAAGCCTTTGCAGTGGGCATCGGGCCATTGATCCCCGGCCTCAGTTTCAAGCGAGGCGATACCCATTACGGCTTGGCCTGGTTCCCCATCGGCGGCTACGTGAAGATGCTCGGCCAGGTAGACGATCCCAATGATCAAAGCCAGGATGCGAAGGAAGTTGCAGACAGCCCACATTCCTACAAGAACAAAACCGTCGGGCAACGTATGCTGATCATCTCTGCCGGCGTCATCATGAATGTCATTCTTGGCTTTCTGCTTTTCATTATCGTTTACTTCTTCGGCAAGCAGGAAGTAGTAGGCAAGATTGGCACGGTGTCTCCCGGCTCTCCCGCAGAACGAGCTGGATTGCAGGCAGGTTCCGAATTACTGCAAGTCCAGAATATCCAACAACCCTGGTACAACGATCTAAATATGTCGTCGGCACTTTCGAATCCGGGAGTGACCGAAGTCCCTGTGAAGTTCCGTACCCGCGATGGCAAGGAACATGAAGCAGTGCTCGTGCCTCGTAAGGGGAAATACGATCAACGGCCTACCATCGGCGTTACCCAGCCACCAGGCCGCAAAATACATCGTGCTGCGGATGTTGCTGCACGTCCCTGGCATCCGGCAGGCAAGTCAGGTTTCCTCCCCAAGGATGAAATAGTTTCTATCAAGCCGAAAAATCAGAACGAGTTCATTCCCGTCGATAATGGCCTGGATATCGAACTCATCGAAAGCCAGCACCGCAAACAGCCTTTGATCTACCGTGTCAAGCGTGCAGGCAGCAAACCCGAAGGCGAACAGGTCGATCTGGAAGTTCCGACAGGCCATTTCCGCACTCTCGGCATTCGCATGACCATGGGGCCTATTGTCTCGCTGGCAGCAACGCGCCCGGTAGTGGCCCAAGTGCTTAAAGAAGGAGACATCATTGTCTCGCTCAATGGCGATGCCAATGTTGATCCGCTGAAGCTGCCTGACCTTGTCGAGGAGATTGCTGCATCAGGCAAGCCGTGCGTGCTACAGATCAAGCGGGGAGAAAAAACCTTTGATCTCAACATCACCCCCGACATGGTCAAAGGTCGAGCAACCTGGGCAGAATCAACACCCTCCAATGATGCCCCCATGCCATTCCCCGCACTGGGTATCAGCTACCAGGTGAAGCCTGTGGTTGCTGGCATCGAACCTGGTTCGCCCGCTGACAAAGCCGGGATCAAAGTGGGCGACACCATCAAGAAAATGGCCTACAAGAGCGTGCAGCCCGATTTCGAGGATGCACTCGATTTTACCGAACGCTACGCTTGGCCGTTTGCCATTTCGTGGATGCAGGATCTCCCCGAGAATACGCTCTACACCATCACTGCAACCGATAGTGAAGGCAAAGAGAAGGTCTTTGCTGATCTGAAACCCGTAGAAGACACCACCTGGTACCTCTACACCCGTGGTCTGCGTCTAGAACCGGAAACCAGGTTGCGTGTTGCAGAAAACATCTGGGATGCAGTCGTCATCGGAGCCAGGGAATCCTACCGCTTCGTCGGCATGATTTATCTCAATTTGTACAGCCTCATCCGAGGCAACATTTCCGTCAAACTGCTCAACGGCCCACTGGGGCTGGCCGAAATGACCTACCGCGTTGCCAACATCGGCCTGATCGACTTGCTTCATCTTCTTGCCATCATCAGCATCAACCTGGCAGTGGTCAACTTCCTGCCCATCCCGGTACTCGATGGCGGGCACATGGTGCTTTTGCTGGCTGAGAAAATTCGAGGCAAGCCGCTGAACGAAACCTGGGTGATGGTGGTAACCTACATCGGGCTGGCCATCGTGTTGTTACTGATGGTCTCAACCGTCTTCCTCGACATTACCAAGTACGAATGGTTCCAGAAGCTTTTTAACTGGTGAGATGAATCATGAAATCAGTCAATCTCGTATGTCTCATCTGTCTCTTCTGCCCGATTGGGTTGCTGGCACAGGACAATAAACCGATCCGATGGAAACAACTGGTGCAAGCCGGTGCGCAGGCGTTGCCTGATGTTCTCCATGAACTGGAAACTTCCGATGCCACCAGCGCCAACTGGCTGCGCACCGCTGCCGATGCCATCATCGAAAAGGAACTGGCAGCAGGCCGCACGCTGGATCTGACCGCATTGGAAACTTTTCTGAAAGATACTTCTCACAAGCCACGCAGCCGACGCATGGTGTATGAATGGATTATTCGAGTGAATCCCGATTCCCGGCAGAAGCTGCTGGCTGGATTCCTAAACGATCCCAGCATGGAGCTTCGCCGCGATGCAGTGGCTGAAGCTCTGGCTCAGCTTCCCAAAGAGGGGGACAGAAAAGCAGGTCTGCGAAAAATATTAAACAGTGCCCGCGACCGTGATCAGGTCGATGCCATCGCCAAGGAACTGAAAACGCTGGGCGATGAGGTTGATCTCGCTGCCCACTTCGGGTTTGTTCGCGACTGGATGGTTCTTTCCACATTCGACAACACCGGCGAGAAAGGTTTCGCTGCTGTCTATGAGCCGGAAAAGAAGTTGGATTGGAAATCACTGCCCACAGGTAAAGATAACAAGCCCGCTGCCTGGAAGCGGGTCACCAGTGCCGATCCTTATGGCAAGATCAATCTGGCCAAGGATGTAGGCAAGCACAAGGCAGCCGTGGCTTATGCGGTAGCCATCGTGAAAGCTGACAAACCAGCACCGGTCGAACTGCGAGCCAACAGCCCCAATGCGGTTAAAGTCTGGCTGAACGGCAAGGAACTCATCGCCCATGAAGAATACCATCATGGCGACTCGATGGATCAGTACATAGGCAAAGGTGCCCTGCAGGCTGGGGAGAACATTATCCTCGTCAAGATTTGTCAGAACGATCAAAAGGAAGTCTGGGCACAAAGCTGGGAATTTGCCCTGCGTGTTTGCGATGCTACCGGTTCCGCCTTCAAGGTGGAACTCGTACCTGCACCTGTTCAGACCGCCAGCGTGGAGAAATAACCGATGCGTAACATGGCAATTCTTAGCGTGTTTATTTTCAGTAGCGCCTTGCTGGCGAGCGATTGGCCCGGCTATCGTGGCAACGGTACCGCTGCGGGCAAAAGCAATGCTCCACTGACCTGGAGCAAAACAGAGAACCTGCTCTGGTCTGCACCATTACCCGGCAAAGGCCCCGCCAGCCCCATCGCTATCGGCAACACCGTTTTCATCACCGCCAGTTCCGGATTCAAGAACGACCGGCTGCATGTCATGGCGTATGAAGGAACAACAGGCAAGAAACTCTGGGAACGACAACTCTGGGCTACAGGTCGCACTGAATGCCATCCCAAATCTTCGATGGCTGCTCCCACGCCAACCGCTGATAAAGAGCGTGTCTATGCACTCTTTGCAACGGCTGATCTCGCCTGTTTCGATCATCAGGGTAACATGCTCTGGTATCGGCCACTCACACAGGAATACCCCAGCATCTCAAATCAGGTAGGCATGGCATCATCGCTATTGCTAGCCGACCAGACTCTCATCATTCCCATGCAGAACACTGGTGAAGCGTCGTTCTACCTCGCGGTCGATACTGCGACAGGAAATGATAAATGGAAGATCAAGCTCAACAAGGAAGTAGCTTGGAGCACACCATGCCTGATGAAGCAGAATAATCGACAACTGTTGGTCTATCAGGATGATGTGGGGTTGCATGCAGTAGATGCTTCAACAGGCCAGCCTGCCTGGAATTTCACGACGTTCAAAACCAATGGTATCGTCGGGCCATCCGTGCTGGATAACGACAAGATCGTCGTGGCAGGCGATGAATTTGCAGTGCTCAAGCCGGGCGCTGATGACACCACACCGAGCATCGTCTGGAAAACCAACAAGGTTCGCCTGGGTTATTGCACGCCGCTGCAACTCGACGGCAAAATGATTACGCTCACCAACAACGGCGTGATCAGTTGCATCAAAACTACCGATGGCACCGTGCTCTGGCAGCAACGGGTGAAAGGCAGTTTCGCCGCCAGTCCGGTTCTGGTGCAAGATAAAGTCTTGGTAGTCAACGAAGAAGGCACGTCATTCATTCTTGAAGTCGGCGAAAAGGAAGGCAAGATTCTCCACACCAATGCCCTCGGTGCCGAGAACATGCTGGGTACTCCAGCCGTAGCGAACGATAAACTCTACTTCCGCTCCGATGCCATGCTCTACTGCGTAGGCAAGAAACCATAATAAAAAAGTTGATAGCTGTGGCAGGGTCATGCATGTACTCATGCATGACCCTGCAAGATTACCGAGTTGTTGCACATCCAGCAGGGTCATTCGGAGTACCGGATAACCCTGCCACACTCACGTCTTACTTCCGCGCCTTCAATCGATCCATCACCGACTTGCGGCTCGAATCGAACGCAAACGTCTCCAGCACGCGGTGAAGATTCTCCTTGTCGATCAGATGATCGTAAAGCAGCACCGCTGCCCGGATGCGGTCATTGTCAAAGCTGAACTGCTTCAACAGCACGATGGCTTGATCGCTGGTGACATAGGCACTCAGCAGATGATCCTCAAGAAATCCGATCTTATCCTTATCAAACGCCTTGCTGCGGAAGTTCGTTAAAAAACGATTGAAGCTCTCGTTAGACATGGCAGTCGGGCGGTTGTTGAAATTCCCTTGGGCTTGCATGAGTTGTTTCAGTTGCAGTTCGATACGTGTCAAGAGAAGATCTACCTTGTCGCGATTGGCAGAGCCAGGCGTCCTCTTCAGCAACTCCCTCGCTTCCGCCAGGTCTTTGAGCATGCCTGCAACGGGTGAATTCGCATCTTCCCGATTATTGCGTTCGGTGGCAAACTGCGCCTGCAGCGATGGTACACAGTAGAGTGCGATGAGTACAACAATGCGGTACATGGTATCACCAGAGTAGTGGTTGTCTTAGTTACTTGCATTGATCGTACACTTCCCAAACATGGCTGCAAGCTCGGTTTACTGTTTGATCCACCAGGCAATTCATGTAAAGTATGTTCACCTTTACGAGTGAACAACGCATTCTCCCCTCTCCCTCCTGGGGAGAGGGGTTGGGGGTGAGGGGTTCTTGTTGTTAGGCACAATAAGTGGAAATGAGTGATAAGGAAATACCATGACACCCCGCAAGTTTGCACCACGCTGGTTACTTTTGATTCTGCCACTGCTTACCATGGTGGCCATTGCCCAGGTCGGTTCCCAAGTAAAACCCCTGGCAGCAGTCATGAGCGATGCTGCCAACCACTGGCTGACGCTGCTCCATGACGAGGAAAAGAAAACCGCCTGCTATGCCTTTGATGATAAGGAACGCTTTGCCTGGTTCTTTGTCCCGCTGCAGGACAAGGACAAAAATCCAACCCGCAAAGGCCTCCGGCTCGAGAAGATGAACCAGGCCCAAAAAGATGCGGCAATTGATCTGGTTAAAACAGCACTCAGCGAAGCTGGCTTTCGCAAGGTGCAAACCATTATCTCCCTCGAAAGTCTGCTGGCGGAACAGGAAAAAGGCCGTGGCCCGGTACGCAATCCCGGCTGGTACTTCCTCACCATCTTCGGCACACCCAGCCTGACATCTGCCTGGGGCTGGAGAATCGATGGGCACCATCTGTCACTCAACATCACCATCGATAACGGCCGGGTTGTCAGCGTCACGCCAGCCTTTTTCGGTTCCAATCCAGGTGAAGTAAAAACCGGCCCCCGCCAGGGCACCAGACCACTGGCTACTACGCTTGATAATGCGATAGCTTTGGTAGCTTCACTGAGTGCCGATCAACAGAAACTGGCGAAGCAGAAAGACGCGTTCCCTGAAGTGCAGGGCGGTACGCTAGCTGCAAAAGTCACAAATCCCCCCGGCATTCGTTTCGGCGATCTGCAGCCGCCACAACAGGCAGCCATGCAGCAACTGCTCAATGCCTATTTGGAAAATTTCGCTGGAGAGTTGCAGGCCAGCGAACGGGCCCGGATGCAAATGGCTGGTCTCGACCAGATTCACTTCGCGTATTCAGGCACCATGGAACCCGGCACACCGGTTACCTATCGACTGCAAGGCCCCAATCTACTCGTCGAATTCCTCAATGTGCAGGGCGATGCTGCGGGCAACAAGAACAACCACTATCACAGCAGTTGGCGGGCCTTGCCCTCCGATTTTGGCAAAGCAGCCAGGTAGCTGAACCAGACCGAAACTCAGACTGTCCTAATTCTCGGCTGACTCTTAGAATAGGCAAAGCAAACCGGAGGGGTGGCAGAGCGGTTGATTGCACCGGTCTTGAAAACCGGAGACGCGCGAGCGTTCATGGGTTCGAATCCCATCCCCTCCGCTCCATAATCACAGATACCCTATTTTGCAGTATCGTTTCGCGGATTCCTCAGAAAATACATCCTGCCATCCTCTGCCCCACCCACGAAATCCGGGATGCCATCAGCATCGAAATCAACCACCGTCGGACTGACGTCGTGGCCTTCGATATTCTGTTTCGCCAGCGTTTGAGGCTTGCTGAACATCCACTTTCCATTCTTTTCTCCCAGGCCGCGATACCAGTCGGCGTTCTTTGAATTAACCAATAAATCCATCACGCCGTCGCCATCCCAGTCGGCAACGCAGAGTTTTCTCCGGCCTGAGCCACCTGCAGGCTTGGCATTCAACCTTAGAGCCTGACCTGATTCATCCACCAGAATACGCTGCGGCTGCTGGAGCAGCAGTTGTTCCCCCATTTTCGTACGCGGGAAATAGGCCAGATACCCTTCGTGATCGAGCATGATCAGGTCATGGAGACCATCCCGATTCAAATCGTGTACCACAGGTGTCGTTCGCCACTGCGTCAGCAGCCCCTTACCGGTCGGCTTGCGCCAGCCCCACTTCAGTGCAGGTTGTTCGGTTTTCCATTCGACTTCAATCGGAATCGGACCGGTAAACCGAGGCACATGCCGGTTGCCAACGTTCTTCAGCCAGCACACCTCGCCGAGAATGCTGTTCAGCACGATATCGGGCAAGCCATTCTGATCCCAGTCTGCCACGCTGAAAGTGGTGTAACCCCACTTCGCCTCAGCGGGGCCTTGAATGCTGCCGTTGGGTCCAGCCTTGATGCGAAAAGGCTTATCGCCGATCATAATCTTTTTCGGAGCGGCCCACTTGGGGTTGGCTACCCCTTTGCCACTCAGGTTCTCGAACCACTCAATGTAACCAGCGGTGTTACCACTGATCAGATCAATATCGCCATCTGCATCCCAGTCAAATCCCACGGGTGTTGCCAGCGCTCCGCATTTCAGTGTGTCTGCTTCCTGCTGAAAATACCGGGGCTGGTTAAAAATGGGTGATCTATCGCGGTGATGCGTTCCGGTGTTTCCAATCAATGCTACCCGGCCATCTTCGTCGCCGACAATCAGATCGAGGAAGCCATCCTTGTTCCAGTCGAAAGCGACTGGAACAATCATCTGCAGATCCATTCTTAAGGGAGCACCCGACGCATCGAGCAAGTGAATGCCCGAACGATACTGGGGCTTCGTTCGTGTCCCCACATTCTCGAAGTAGGTGAAGCCATCAAGGAATTCGCCACAGAGTAAATCCAGGTCGCCATCGCCATCGAAATCGGCAAAGTTGGGTGACGGACAACCATATACACTGATGCGTTCACCTTCAGCGAGTACATGGAAAGGCGGAGCATACTTTGGGGCATCATCTGTGCCCAGATTGCGATGGATGAGCACAAAACCATGCAGCGGGCCGTTCACCCATTCGCCCCGTTCATTCCAGGCATCGTCCCAGCCGTAGTAGCTCCAGTCTTCAATGCCAGTCACCAGGTCGAGCTTGCCATCGCCATCGTAATCAACGTAACGCCATTGATTATGCCGCACCTTAGGCCCTTTGGTCTGCGGCCCCTCGGGCTTGTAGAAGTTGGCTGCAAGGGGCAAAGGCATCCGCTGATCCAGTCCGGTTTTATTGAAATCCTTGTATTCAAAGCCGGGGCTGAGCACACGCATTTTCCCATCCACATAACTGGGCATGACATAATACTTCGTGGCACTGAGGCGTTTGCCAGGCTTGAACACTGGCATCTTGTGAACGGTCGTATCGCCCTGCGTATTTTCAAACAGCCAGACACCATTGGAAGGTTTGTCGGGGCAGCTCACGATCAGGTCATAGTCGCCATCGCCATCCGCATCGCAGGGAATCGGCCAGGCCCACAGGCCAACACCAAGGTCTACCATCAGGCCAGGGTGGTTGTACTTCAGAGGCTGTAAATCCTGCCCAAAGCAGCTAACAAACGAAGCACTGCCGACGAGAATCAGAACAGCAATCCAGTTACGCATCATGTCAACCCCATCAACGGAACACTCATGATTCTACCATCTCTGAGGATACTCTCATTCTGTTCAAAATGCTTTACTCTCTACAAGACGATTGCCACACCTGCAAATAAGTTTAACACAGCAAGTCTCTTT
Organism: Planctomycetia bacterium; assembly: GCA_016795155.1. Taxonomy (NCBI): domain Bacteria; kingdom Pseudomonadati; phylum Planctomycetota; class Planctomycetia; species Planctomycetia bacterium. Next base: position 56,308 of record JAEUIE010000023.1, read on the forward strand.
CCCTTCAGGGTACCCCCATGTTGATGCGAACCATTTCTGCGACATCACTGTTGCTTTTGACTTACTGCACCATCCAGGCGACCGATTGGCCACAATGGCTGGGCCCCAAGCGAGATGGCGTTTGGCGCGATACCGGCCTACTCGAAAAGTTTCCGGAGAAAGGCCTCAACATCCGCTGGCGCAAACCGCTCGGCAAAGGTTATGCAGGCCCTGCCGTTGCTGATGGCAAAGTTTACGTGATGGACTGGAACCGCTCCAAGGATAAGGATGGCAACAATGTCCGTCCCACCAAGGAAGGCATTCCCGGTGCTGAAAGGCTTCTCTGCCTCGACGAAAAAACAGGCGAGATCATTTGGGAATATTCACACGCGGCACATTACAAGGTTTCCTACCCCAATGGCCCGCGCGTTACGCCGGTTATTGAAGACGGCAAAGTCTACTGCATCGGCGCCATGGGACACATGTTTTGCCTCGATATCAAAACAGGCAAAGCCCTGTGGACCAGGGAACTGATGAAGGAATTCGATACGCCTTCGCCCGTGTGGGGATTTTCAGCTCATCCACTTATCGTTGGCGACCTGATTTACACCCTGGTGGGCGGTAAGGATTCCGCTGTTGTCGCATTCGACAAGAACACCGGCAAAGAACGATGGAAAGCACTCAATTCGCAGGAAGTGGGCTATGCTCCACCGATCCTGATGAACGTTGCAGGCACCAGCCATCTGATCATCTGGCTTTCCGAAACGGTGAACGGCCTCGATCCGCAAACCGGCAAAGTCCTCTGGACTCACAAATATCCTGCTGATGGTAAAGTGGATCGCCCGGCTGTTTCCATCGTCATGCCTCGCCAGGTGGAAAATGACAAGCTCTTTGTCACTACCGTTTACCACGGCCCGCTGATGCTCAAGCTGCATCAGGACACCCCTGCCGCCAGTGTCGTCTGGCAGGTCGAAGGCAGCATGAACAAGCCACCATCCGGCTTATCCGCACTAATGGCTACGCCGGTCTACCTCAAGGGGCATCTCTACGGTGTGGACATGCAGGGACATCTGATGTGTTGCGATGCAGTGGATGGCAAAGTCAAATGGCAGACCTTCGATCCCATCATCGATGACCAGGCAAAGAAATCCAAACGCGCCATCAAGGAAATCGATTGTGGCAACGCCTTCCTGGTGCAACTGGGCGATGACAGCGATCAGTTCCTCCTCTTTAACGACACCGGCTTTGTCATCAAGGCCAAACTGACACCCGAAAAGTACGAAGAGCTGGGCCGGTTCAAGCTGATCGAACCCACGCACGATGCACGAGGCAGGACTGTGGTCTGGTCGCATCCAGCCTGTGCCAACAAGCACATCATCGCCCGCAACGATAATGAGATCGTCAGTGCATCCATGGAGAAGGCGAACTGATTTGGTAGTCCTCACTCTCCGAGTGAGGACGGCGGGGTTGAGCTTACTTTCCATAGACATGTAAATAATCGATGTCTCGGAAGCATTAGAGATAACAAAATACAATGAGTCATCACTCGGAGAGTGATGACTACTATCTCTTTTCGTGAGTAGTGCAAAAACTCCCCAACTATGAGATTGGCATAATGAGGATTGTCACGGAGATATTCGCGAAGAAAACGGAATTGTGATTCGGAACGAACTAAGTGATCAAACCCGTCTTGTTGCCAGAACCGGCCTGATCGGTGCAAAGACTGGTTAATCTGATTGGCAGTGAAACGTTTCCATGATTCGCATTGTGTAAGCATGGATTCGTTGTCTGGAAATGCAACCAGCAAGTGAACATGATTTGGCATGATGATATAGTCAGTCAATAGATATCGTTGGCCGTCGAAATGGTGCAGGCTTTTGCTCACCATAGAGGCGAGTTGCGGATTTCGTAAAACACATTCACCGTGGCATTTGTCTAATGCTGTCATCCATCGATTTTGAAATAGCCGCAGGAATTCACGCTGAAGGTCAATGGGCAATAGCCGGTGAGCATCCGGCTGACTGGCTTGATCGATTGGCAGATGATGTGCAATCAACCATTCTATTCTTTCGGATTGCCACGCCTTCACTATATGTTCGGGCATCGAATCATGAGTTCGCCAAGTGATGAAACTGACTGCCCCTTCCTGTTGCCAATGTGGAAGATGACGCTCAACAACGGTCGTATCATCCTTCGGCTCAAAGAAACGCAGTAGATCAGGAGTCATGATGGATAGTAGTTCTCTCTCGCCGAGTGAGGACGGCGGACTTGAGCCTCCCACACATCGCAACATAAACGATCGATGTCTCGGAAGAATTGGAGACTGGCGTCAGTCGCTGAGTCATCACTCGGAGAGTGATGACTACTATCCAGTTTTATTGCCACGTCTTCTTCGGAACACGCTGTACACTCAGTTCCGGTTTCTTTTCGTTCATGCGGTGGGCATCCTGAATCTGAATCTGCATGGGTGTGCCCATCAGTTTTGTTCCATCGTTACCCTGGTACTCCACCGTCATGCGAACACTGCGCAGGGCATTGTTATAAGTGTTCCAAGGCAGCCAGAGTGAATAGCCCCAGCCCGACAGGTCCTTCCGCATCAGCATCGGCAGATGTTCAGGCAGAATGGTCCAGGTTTCCAATGGTTGAAGCTGGCCACCCTGCAGCGGCTTGTCTTCATACATGCGAACAATCAGTGTGCCATTGACGGCAATTGTTTCAGCAGGTTTGCCTGGCTTTTGCTGCTGGAAAATAACCCGGCCTGCAAACCCAGGTGAAGGCATGCCGCCCTGATGTGCCATCAGTTGAACATCAACCCCTTCCTGCCAAAATGCAATCAACTCGTTGGGCGTGCCACATGGAGCTTTCTTTTCTTCCCACAGGGACGTGAAATCCGTGTCAGAAAAAGTTTTGCAGCCAGCCAGCATGGCCAGCGTGAGGAGTACCAGTTTCCCCAACATCCTTGTCATGGGAATGATCCTTAGGAAATGGAGATCAGGGTTGTTGTCCGCCACTGGCAAAGCCGGTGTTGGAGGGAACAGGCTGCGACACCCGCTGCAGCGCTTCCTGCATCGGCACCACCACCTGCGATTGCTGGGTGGTGATCGGTGCATAGGTTACTGTCGTGCGATAATTGCCAATCTGCTGTGCCTGTGTGGGCTGGAAATTCTGAGCTGAAGCAGGTTGCATGCCCTGTTCCGCCATCTGCATCTGCATGGCCTGGCCATAGGTCATGGTTTGTCCAGGAGGCAACTGCTGGAATTTCGGTGGCGTTGCTCCAGGTGGTTGCATCCAACCTGGATTGATTCCCGGTGGATTCGCGCCAGGTGGATTGCCTACGGGTGGATTCGCACTGGGCGGCGGAATAGTGTTCAAAGGTTGTGGAACCGGTTGAACTGTGCCTGGTGCTTTCAGCTTTTCGTCCACGCCTGGCTGTGCAGTACCCGGTGCAAAGTAATTCTGATCGAACGGATTGACAATAGCGGGTGCCAGCGAGTTCTCATTGCAGTTTTCCTTCAGGAATGAGGCTCCAGGCAATGCACCGTGAATGGATTGCACATCATCCAGCGACCACGACATCTTGCGGGCTTCTTCCATAAACACACGCTCAGCATCCATCGGATTGCGAATGATGTGCGGTGTCAGGATGATCAGTAGTTCCGATTTCTGCTTGATGTGTGATCGATAGCGGAACAAGGCTCCGATGTAGGGCAGGTCGCCCAGCCAGGGAATGCCTCGCTGGATCTTTTCATCGCGTTTGCTGATTAAACCACCAATCACCACCGTTTTGCCGTCCATCGCATCAATCGTAGTGCTGGCAATGGTCTGATCCAGAATGGTTCCCTGCACGCCGTTACCCAGATCAACCGTGCTTGGTGAAATGGACGAAACTTGAGGTTCCACACGCATCACCACACGGCCATCGGGGCTGATCTGAGGCAGTACCTTCAGAATGATACCTACCTGCTGCTGGTCGATATTGTTGGTAATGAGGCCGTTGGCATTGATGTTCACTCCCGTGATGATAGGCACCTGTTGGCCGACCGAGATCAAGGCCTGCTGATTATCACGTGTCACAATCTGTGGTCGACTCAGCACTTCAATGCGTCCCTGGGTACGCAACGCCCGCACCAGCACATTGACACTGTCCGATGCTGCCGAGAAGACAAAACCACCAATACCGTTTCGTGAGGTACCCAAGCCGTAGTTGGTCAGACCTCGCATACCCACCACGTCGGGATGAATATTCGATGCATTGTTCTGATTGACCGTAGAAACATTATTCCAGTTGAAACCAGGGTTGCCAATGGCCGGCTGTGTCGGGCTGGTGGTAACGGGCTGCGGATTGAACAGGCTACGCTGGAACAGCACTGGCGACTGCAAGCCCACTTCCACGCCGAACTCATCACTGTTATCCAGATCGACCTTGGCAATCAGCACCTGGATGGCCACCTGAGCAAGTTCGATATCCAGTTGATCGATCAGTCGCATCACTTCCGGGAAGAACCGTTGTGAAGCACCTACGATCAGCGAGTTGTTCGTGGCATCAGCGATCACTGTCACTTCACGATCCGACTGCATGAACGTTGTCAGATCGTTCAATTGAAGAATCGTGATCTCATTGCGGTAGAAGCTGTTCAGATTCGTTGCGACGTTACCAGCCTGGTTGTTCTTCAGGCGAACGACCTGGAACTGGCGATCGCGAATGGCAGAACTGTCGAGATTGTTGAGCAGCACATCGATCAGGATCATGTCGCCTCGACCGGCTGCGACGATCAGCGAATTAGTACGAATATCGACCGAGAAACGTGGAATCAGTGGCTGCGGACCCTGACCCTGGGCTGCAGAGAAATTCATCAACTGCTGCTGCAGATTTCCAAGAGCGCCCTGCTGAAATCCACCTTGATTGCCAAAGCCCTGCTGGCCGGTTCGCTGCTGATTGCCCAGGAATACACCCTGGAGAGTCTGCATTGCCATGTTGGCATCGGTGTTCTTCAATCGGAACACTTTGACATCTGCAGTGATCGTTGGAGGCACATCCAGTTCATCAATCAGCTTTTCCAGCATGCTGATCGATTCAGGAGGTGCCGAGATCACCAGGCGGTTGGTGCGAACATCAGCATAGATGCCTACATCATCAAGCAACCCGGTTTCAATGCGGGCCTGCCCCGGCTGGGTGAATGCCAGGCTGACGCCGCGGCGATCCTGTGTGGTGCCCTGTGCGCCAAATCGGTTGGCCTGGTTGCCAAACAAATTAGCAAGGCCGCCGCCAAAGATGTTCGGCTGTTGAAACCCCTGCTGCCCCTGTGTACCCTGCTGTTGGGTTGCAGTTCCCAATAATGCCTGGGAAAGAGCCTGCTGAAGCAAGGTAGCTAATGTCTGGGCATCAGCATTCTTGAGTTGCTTGATGCGCACTTCATTGATAACGCGTGTTTCCGCCTTGTCGAAGAACTCGACAAGATTCATGATCTCTTTCAGATCTTCCGGCCCGGCATGCACCAGCAGGGTATTCAGCTTCACATCCGGGAAGATGCGGATTTCATTCGGCTCCGCGCTGCCATACCGCTGGGCATAGAACTGCTGCAGCGTGGTGGCGATGGATTGTGCATTCGCCCGACGCAAGTTGATAATCTTGGGTACGGATTTGGGATCATTGGGTTTGTCGATCAACTTAATGATCTTTTCAATCTCGGTCATCGCCGTCTTGGGCGCGCCGATCAGAACCGAGTTCTGCCGGAGAATGCTCATGATGAGCATGCTGCCGGGCTGCAAGGGCTGAGCTGCTGCTCCAGCAGGTTGCTGTTGCTGCATTTGGCCCAAGCCGCCTTGTCCAAACTGGCCTTGTCCGAATCCTCCCTGGCCAAACCCTCCCTGGCCAAAACCACCCGGGCGTGCTCCACCAGCGCCACCACCTGCTGCAGGCCCTCCCATGGCACTGGTGCCGCTGATGATGCGTACGATGGGATTGTACCGTGCGAAGATCGTGGAAAGCTGGTTGGTCGCTGCAGTCGCATCGAGAAACTCGAGCGGGAACATCTTCAGTTCTGTTTCCGCGCTGGGTGAACTCGATGCTAACTGCTTGAGGATCTCTTCGATCTCAGCAATGTCTTCCTTGGCGCCGATGACGACCACCTGGCCATCAGGAAGCACTTCCACCACGACATCGCCACGTGGAGCAGCGAGCAGGTTTCTGTCTGGTTGAGGTTGTGCCGGAGGTTGATTACCTTGTCCCTGAGGCTGGGCTGCAAGGGCTTGTGCGCCCGTTTGTTGAATACTGTTGTTGTTTTGATTGTCTTGAGCGAAGGTCACTTTCGTCCGCGGGTCTTCCTTGACCCTATCTGCAAAAAAATCCGACCCTCCAGGCTGCACCTGGGAACTCGGTGCAAAAATGGGAGGCGGCTCCTCAGTACGGTTCAGACGGCCTCCTCGACCTCCACCACCGCCACGATTCCCGCCACCACCACGATTGCCACCACCACCCATGCCACGGTTTCCACCGCCGCCACCACCCTGGTTACCACCACCGCCAAATCCGCCCATGCCACCCATGCCACCGAAGCGTTGCATCATGGCATTACGCATGGCTTGGGCTGGATCCATCTGGCCCTGGCCACCTTGTGTATTGGTTCGGTTCTTACCCGTAATAGCATCGACTGCTCGCTGCAACATCTGTGGATCGGCTTTGCCAACGTTGATCACTTTCACCTGCCGATTGGCATCGACCGCTTCCTTATCCAGATCCTGCAGCAGGTTTTTTACTTCGTCCCAGAGGATATCGGGGCAGTTCATCACCAGGCTGTTGTCCTTGGTGTTGGCTGCCACATAGAACTTGATGCTGCGTTCCGGCTCCTGCTGCCTCTGCTGCTGCATGAACGGATTAAATGGCATGCCGGGCTGCTGGCCACCGCCGGTGGGCCGCTGTTCCACATATTCCCGGTATATTTCCTTGAGCACATTCGCCATTTCCGTGGCATCGGCATTCACGAGCTTGACAATGCGTGGCTTGAGTTGCAACTTCTGATCGATGTTATCAATATCGAGTTCTGTCTCGATGAAACGCTTGATGGTCACGACAATCTGTCGTGGAGCTCGAACCAGAATCGAATTGGTTCGCTTGTCTGCAGCCAGGCGTACGGTTGGTCCCGTTATGGCATCCATCGGTCGGCCACCGCCACCGCCAAAAGGCATCATGGCGCCAAAGGGGTTAGCGTTCTGCTGGCGTTTGCCATTGATCAGTTCATCGAGCGTGTCGCGAACGGTCTGGGCATTGGAATTTTTCAGTGGAATGACTTCATAATATTCATCACCCGTTTTGGTCAGATAGGCAATAATCTGCTCTGCGAAATCAAGTGCTTCCGGATCGTCACTGCCGATCATAATGCCATCCGTGCGACTGAGCGTGGCAATAAAGATGGGTTTTTTCGGATTGCCCGGCTTGTTCTGAAGGACTACGGGTGGCTTGGCTTCATCCACCAGTTGCTCAATCTTAGCGGTGTTTTGAGGCTTCATCCCCTTGCGGGAATTTTCCAGTTCCTGGGCCAACACCGGTTCATAGGTGGAATAAACTGGATTGGATCGAAGCGATTCGAGCATGTAAATCAGGTTGGAGACGTACTGCGACGCGTTGCCCGACGTGAGTTTGACAGTCCGGATGGAATCTTCAGAGCTGGCCTGTGGCGTACCCTGTTTGCCGGGCTCCACGGGTGGAGTGGCTTTGAGTGCATTCAGGCTCTGCAGCAGATTGCGTATCTGTCTGAGTTGAGCCTTGTCGCCTTTCACGAGCAGTTTGTTCTGAGTGGGTTCGAATTGAATCTTGGGTGCATTGGGCACCGGGTTGGTCTGCCCCGGATTCAGGTTGAATAGACCTTTGGCAGCGGTTTCCATCGAAGCGCCATCCGCCGAAGGACGCATCGAGAAAACTTCAAAATCTCCATCACCAGAAGCTGGATCGATGGTATCCAGAAGCTTTTTCATATGCCGAAGGTTGGCAACCGTATCGGTCACCAGCAGCATGTTGGCACGGGGTATCTTCTGGAATTTCCCAAAGTGGCCTTTGCGGCTGGTCAGATTGAGTTCCGCATCATCTACCGGAATGGAATTCAGTGTAAATGATATCTGGCATAGTTCAGAAGTTCCGTAGCGTTGCTGATCATATGGCTTGTCGAGATCGAGATCATCTACCGTGATGTTCGGCAGATTGGTCGTATCGATGCTCTGCGGTTCTTCACTGGAGACCAGAGTGAAATTGTGTTTGTTCCTCAGGATGATGATCTTATCCTTCACCAGCGAACCATTAAGGATATCGATGATCTGCGGCAGAGTGTATTTCTTGCCAGCCGGGCTGATGAAATTGAAGGTTCCCTGTGGCTTCAGCGTGCCAACGACGGGCATGCCACCGCTGTTGTCGGCCAGCCAGTCGAGCACCTTGTCCCAGGGGGTGTCTCGGAATTCAAAAGCATAAGTCTTTTGAACCGGTTTCGGCGCAACTTGCTTGGAGGGGTCTTCCTGTCCCCATGCTGAAAGCGTTACCAGGCCGACACTGAGTGCCGAGGCAGTGGTAACGGCAACGATACGCTGTTTCCAGCTTGGAAAACGATGCATGGCACTCCCCCTGTCATTCCGACCCGGTGCAGTTTCCCGTTTATCAGACCTTGCTAAGTCCCCACCCGACAAAGTCTACGCAGAATCTGCACGTATCTGTATTATCGCCCAGATTCATCAAAGTTCTTACTCATAAATTCCGACACTCACCATTTTATCCTTTTCTCAACATTCATTGCTGGTCGATGGCTGTCAGTTCAGCGTCGTACTTCTCCTTGAGTTCCTGCGTGGAAATCGGCTTTTTCAAGGCTTCTTCCATGAATTGACCCACATAAAGCACGTACGCTTTGCCATCGTACTCGAATGCAATCTCGCGGGGTTTAATCGCAAGTACCTTTCCTTTCAAGACCAATACGTTGTCACCGTCCCGAATTTCAAATTCATTGACACCGCCGTCAGGCCGCAGCTTCACATACTTATTTGTCTTGCGGATTCGCAGCAATCCTTCCTCGCTTATGTAGTTTGCCGTGATGCTGGTCAATTGCGTGTATTTCAAAATATCTCGATCAGGCTGTTTCACAGGGGATGTCGACGAGGCATTGACCACCACGGCTGGCGCCAGTCCCGCAAAGACATTCTTTTTCAGCATGGTCGCATATTCACGTTCCGGCTTATGCAGCGTGGCCAGCTTCGCCTGGCCAAACAATCCAAACGGCGTGAGTTGTGTCAGCCCGAATAAAATACCAGTAGGCAAACGGCTCATTCCCGAGATTACTTCGAGTTGCCCGACGCCAATCATCGGGTTGGCAATTACCGACTGACGAGGAGGTACGTTGCTCATCGACAGAACTTCCACTTTCATGGTGACATTCAGTTTGGCTTCGTTCCCTTTCCCCAAAGGCTCGATGATGATCGACTTGATGACATGTGGAACATTGACGCTGTAAAACTCCTGCAGGAAGGCGGAGAGTTGCTGCAGGTTCGCTTCAAATATGACATCGTAAGAAATGGCAGCAGTCAGTGGTGCTGCTTGCCGGGTATTTCCAGTCACCAGTCGATTCGGTTCCGAAAACGACTTGAAGACAAAACGATGCTTCAGCATCATTTCCTGCAGGAAATTCTTGTACATCAGTGCCGAGGCATTCACATTGCCCGGCATGGCGATCGTCTTCCACTTGTCCACTTCCTTTTTGGATTTCTCCAGCTTGGCCAGCCGAGCCGTCAGGCTTGCTTCTTCCAGTTCCAACTGGCTGAGCTGATCCTGCCGTTCCGTGATTCCCTCGTAAAATCGCGTGGCGACGATGAACAGTCCAAAGCAGACGGCAAAGATTCCACCAGCGATCATCAGCAGTTTGAGCATGTTGTTATTCATGGTCGGCCTCCGGTCGGGCGGAAGCCTCTTCCAGGACGTTGACGCGTGTTGGCCTGTCCTTCCGTCGCGGTGATGTTGTTACCTATCGTAATGACATCGCGGTAATCTTCCGGACGCAGCGGCAGGACTTCCAGTTCATACACCATGGTATTCCGTTCTTGCGGAACCAGGTCCGATTTGATCCATTTCCAGTGACGGCTGTCGCGTAAGGCCGCTTGCAGTACCTTCAGCTGAGCGTCCTGCTCGGCTGTCGCTTTCAGCGTCAGGCGGGCTATCGGCTTGATGGTTGCCGTTTTCGCAGCAGGCTGGCTGCCAGCCGTCTTGCCGGGCACCGGGTTGCCGCTGGGTGAAGCCGGTGATGCTGCAATGGATTTCCACTCTGCTTTGACGATCTGCACCCCTGCCATATCGGGGAAGATATCAATCAGATCGTAGAGTTCTTCCAGGATAAAGATCTCTTGATCGCGCCATTGCTTGATGGCGTCAAACCGCTTTTCCACATCGGCAAAGTTTTTTTCCTGATCTCGCTTCAGCTTGATCCGTTCCTGGAGATCGGCAATTTCTGAATCGGCTGTTGAAGTCAGCATCCAGTAGAGGCCATACAGCAACACGCCCAAAGCGACTGCCGCCACGCCACCCACCAGTGCGTAGCTGCGTTTGCGGTTAGGCTTGGGCATGACCTTCTTGGGCGCCAGGAACTCTAACGGTATTTTCTTGAATGATCGGGTAACCTGAGCCGCACCGCACGCAACGGCATAATCACCATGGCCTGCCAGCCGCTCTGCCCCGGCAATGTTCTGATACGGATCATACAGATGCACGGTGACAGGCAGGCTCGATACCACTTGCTGAACTTCATCGGGCAGTTCATGCCCAGCCAGGTACAGCGCACTCACTGGCGGAAGGTTCGGCTGGTTGGAATATGCTGCAATGCTTCGCTTCAGTTCGCTGAGCAGTTCTGCAGCATCCTGGGCCGTACCCATGCCTCGATTGAAAATCAGCGTTCCCTGATGCATCACAAAAAACGATTGACTGCAGGCAAATGCTACCGCATCGCTTTGTCCCTGTTGCAGGCTGAGTACTTCTGTCATCAGCGCGATGGCACGAGGCACTACCGCCAGCAGTTTCAAGTCAGCTGCCTGGCACAATTGTTCGCAAAACCGCACCCGTGATTTGCGGGCAACGTAAGTCAGCGACCGCAGTTCGCCCGTCGTATACTTCTGCGTCAGGGGAATGTAATCGACAATGGCTTCATCTGCAGGCAGCGAGGTTTCTTTCAGCACCTGGAACTGCACAATGGCCGGCAGTTCGTTCGCAGGGATATCCGGGTGGCGCACCTCGCGGCAGGTCATCGCATCCTGGCTGAGAGCGATAACCGCGGTGGTTGCCTTGAACCCTACTTCCTTCAAGCGGGCTTTCAGCTGAGCCCCCAGCGTGGTGGCATCCATGGCGCCAACCGGCAAGGCCAGCGCTGCATGCAACTGATACCCGCCAGAGGATGGATTGAGTTCTACCAGCCTGAGTTCATGATTATCCAGATCTATGCCAAGCAAGCCTGCCAAATGAAACCCCTTATGCAACGACAGACGGAATCTGTCCTATCGACCATCGAATTTGCGGGTATACATGCTGGAGCAGAACCTTCTAGACCGGTAGAAACGCTGCTGTATCCAGCCTGGTACAATCCCCGTAACCGTTACCTTGTGCAGATCACGGCGAGTTGCCGCCGCTTCCGCTGCCCGAGAAATTATACCCCTTACCCAGATCGGTCAGGTCACGCCAATGCAGGATTCGTGGTCTGCCATTGTTGGCATCCACCACGACTTCCAGACGCACCTGTGGACCGCGAAATTCATAGTAACCCACCACCTGAAAACGGAAAACCTGCGAGTATGTGGTGATGAATTGACTGAACAGCTTGATGACATCCACGCTCAGTTCTGCTTCAGTCACCAGCCAGGCAGGCGTTTTGTAATAGGCAATCATGGATGGATCCATATCGGGCGTAGGTCGATATTGAACCAGCTTCTCCGCATCGCTTTCGTTGATACCCATCGCAATGAGCACATCCGCCGGGCACGTATTGATGTTGATGCGTGCAGGAATTTCGTACTCGGCATCGAGCGTGCACTTGTCGAGCAGGGTGGTAAGCGAAGCGCGAATCTGATCTTTATTGGCTCGAACAAAAGGGCCTGAGAGAGAAGCTGCTGGCTGCCTTGGTTTTTGAAAGGCAACGTAGCTGTCTACGAAATCCCAGAGAGAGGTGAGTTGTCTGGATGCTTGTACCTGTTTGATATCGGTAATGACGATCTTGTTCTCAACAATATCAATTCCGGCAGGTGGAGCACTGAGGGTTTCACCACGCAGAAGTGTAAGGATATCTACTCCCATAGTTATTTTTCGCAACGGAGTAGTTCTGGCTAGGATGAGGTAAGTGGCCATCTCGGTTCCAACGGCGGCTTCGAGTTGTGTCATTAATGTTGGAATATCAGTGCCATTCAGATTGATGCGCTGCTGACCCGTGGAATCAACATTCAATTCCCGGCTGTAGACCGTAAAGTATCGCTGCAAACCCAGGTCAACCTGCCCCGAACCATCATCTTCATCCGGGTCGAGCCGACCGTTGCGGTTCTTGTCATTGCCATACAGTTGCTTTGGCGTCCAGCCTTTTACGAGGAGCAGTTCATCGGTTGAATCATACGGTCCGCCCTTGGCCTGATATCCCAGCGAGGAGTAATAGCTGGCTTCACCGCTATCAGGAGTTCCACCTTCTGCAGTCCAGTTGATGACCGCCATTGCCTGTTCCTCATTCATATTGGGAATGGCTTTGATCATGGTGGAGATCAGCGATTCATTACTCGCACTTTTCTTGATGAGTTGCCGGATGGCATTCAGGTTGATTTTGCCGTTCTCGTCTTCCACGCCATACCTGAACCGAGTCGAATTGGTGGTATCGAGCGTATCACGTGGCATGACGATGCTGAAATAGCCACGCACGCCATTGGGGCCATTGATCGGCTTGTAATGGAAGGCATCGTAGTTGTCATAGACAAAGCCATTCCACACGCGGAACGAATCGGTCGAATCGCTCAAGCTCATGGATTGCGGGTAAGCCAGGGCAAACGCTGCATAATGCACGCCGGAATCAGCCAGATGCCGGGCCTGGGCCAGACGACCGCTGACAATCGAAGCATTGCTCTCGGCCATCATCAGGTTCAGGTACTGATAGCCGATAAGCAGCAATACTACGATCACCACCAGTACGGTGATCAATACTGCACCACGACGAGTTCGACGTCGAGACATCATGTTCATTGCGTGGTTCCTCCCTGAACAGGTGAACCGAACGCAGGAATGGCAATGACCAGTCGATGCCGCACCGGGCTGCGGGGCGGGACGCCGGGAATTTCAGGCATCTGCACCATCAACTTGATTTCAATGGCGGCAGGCGGCCCCATTGTCGTGCCATCCCACGATGTCATCCAGCTTTGTGTGGAACTGTCGAAATACTGGAAGCTCATTTCCTGCACTTCCGGCGCCAGGATTTCCTCCTGTGCAGCTTCATCGGAATCGGCGCTGCCGGAAAGCACGTTCAGCGTTTCCTTGCGAACCAGCCCCGTGCCAGGCTGGCAGTAATAGGAAATGGTTCGCAGATCGGAATAAACGCTGTTCGGCGTTTCCGCATCGAGACGGCTGAACTGAGGTGTCTGGCTGCCGTACAGCGTGAGGGAATATTCATCACCCTGCACACAGAAATTAAACTGTCCTGGTTCAGGCGTGGTCGCATCAGTTGGTGGATCGGTAGGGGGAGGAGCGGGCTGAACACTTGGCGCAGTACTTAACAGAGACAGGTTCTGCCTGATGTCAGTTTGCAAACGAATGGCAGTGCCCCGGATCACCTGCAGTGATTGCACCGCTTCCTTACCGACGCGAATGGAACGCATCATGATATCAAGCGTGGAATAGACCGCTGCCAGCAGGATAGCGCCAAGCACAAGAGCAGCTAACACCTCAACCAAGGTAAATCCATGACGTGTGTTTGATCGGAGGATCATGGACTTCCTCCGCTTGTTGATGACGTTGACGGCTGTTGAGCAGGTAGTCGCAATTGCGGATCAAGCACGATACGCGACAGCGAATACTCAACCGGAGCGGCTCCCGTGAGCGAAAACGTGACGGTGACGATCACCGAATTCAGGCCGGTGATATTGTTGCCGGTATTCGGATCCTGCACACTGCTCCAGCTTTCCGGTGTAACAGAAACCTGGTACATCCATCCTTCCACTTCTTCCTCTATGGGGCCACTGGTGGAAGAAACCGGCAGGATGCCCGCCACAATTTCGTCCATCTTGGTTTCTGCGAGCAGTTGGGCTTTGGCTAAACGCCGGGCGCGGGTGGCTGCATCCGAAGCATTATCCACCATCTGTGTCAGTGCGTAGGCAGAAAAAATGAAGATAGCCAGCGAAGCCAATACTTCGAGCAATGACATGCCCGAGCGGGCAGTTGTCTTGCGTAGCAGACCAGTGGTTATTCTTCGTACAAGCATCTTGCGGTTGCTGTGGCAGGGTTATGCATGTACTCGTGCATGACCCAGCAGGTTTTCGGTTTGTTCTGCGTATCAAGCAGGGTCATTCGGAGTACCGAATAACCCTGCCACGGTTACTGTGGTTGCTGTATTGGTACCTGTTGAGCCTGGGCTGTCAAAGCTCGCATGGTTAATTGTCGGCGTCTGCCAGCCTGTTCCACGATGAGAATACTTGCCTGCTGATGTTCACGTCCGGTTCCGTCCAGTAACTTGGCTCTTCCATCAGGCAGGAACAGCCAGGTGGAATCAGGATTGCCGCCACTGATATTCACCATGTCGTTGGCGGCTTCGAAATGGAGATTATTCGGCAGACTTTTTTCAATCACTACTCCGGCATCTTCATCCGGATCACCGGTTGGCGGTGCATTCACACCGCTGGCCTGCTCTGGCCAGTAGGCGATTTCATTCGGTGCGATGCGGTACTGCTGCTCGCTGCTCAGAATTTGAAAGCGGTAAACCCGGCCTTCATCCATCGCAGCAGTGCGGGCGTGAATCCAGTCGGTCCGCAGATCATCAATAGCTCCTTGAAGCCGCTGGGTCATCCACCAGTTGGCTGCCATCGGCGCAATGACTGCGCTGGCAAATGCAAGAATCGCAATCACCGAAAGCAATTCCACCAGGGTAAAACCGGCACGGCTATTGCGCATCAGATCGTGTTTGCGGATGGCCATTTCCATCCGGGCCTCCCGAAATCACAATGGGTTCGTAGGCGCCGGTGGGTGACTGAACCAGTTCAAAGAAATAAGGTCGACCCCAGGGATCCAATGGAACCTGTGGCAGCATCCCTGCTGAAACCAGGAAATCCAGCCCGCCATTCATCATCGGGAAGCCGTTGGTCTGGGGAAATTCATCCTGGTTGTCGGCTGCGAAATTCTTCAGAATGGAGGCAAACTTCTTGCACTCGGTCTTGGCGACGCGAATACGCTGGTTGCCGATCAGTGTGATGTAAGTTGGAATAGCCACGCCTGCCAGAATGGCGAGAATGGCAACGACGGCCAGCAGTTCAGCCAGGGTAAAACCTGCTCGAACGTTGCGGCCTGTCTGTCGGGTTACGTGTCGTATCATCATGAGAATGTCTCCTAGCCAATAAGGCTGTTCGCTTGCATAAACGGCATCAACAGGGCCAGCACCACCAGAAGCGTGACGCCGGCCATCATCAACAACATGACAGGTTCCAGCAGGCGCACCAGCAGGTCAAGCTGCCGGGTCGTCCGGCGCTCGGTGCTGTCAGCGACATTGACCAGAACCTTTTCCAGCGTGTTGGATTCCTCCCCCACACTGATCATTTCAATCACGTCACGAGGAAACTGTTTGCTGTTGGCCAGTGGCCCGGCCAGGCTCTTTCCACCAGTGACATGTTCCGCTGCTTTATCAATCGAATCGGCGAGAATCTTGTTGCCAGTCGAATCTTTGGCAATGCGAAGCGCCGTCAGAAGGGGGATGCCATTCTTCAGCATCGTTCCCAGAATACGGCAGAATCGCGAAATGGCGAGGTTACGAATGATACTCCCAGCCACCGGTATTTTCAACATGATGCCATCGAGCCGCCGCCGCCCCGCTTCACTCCTAGCCCAGCGACGATACAGAAAGATCAGTATCCCGAACACCATCGCCAGCCACAGGAAATTATTCTGCAGAAAGTGACTCAGATTCAAGAGACCAACTGTCAGGAAGGGAAGTTCCTCGTGCTTGTTTCCGAACATCGATTCGAATCGAGGCACCAGAAAGATCACCAGACCGAGTACGATGAGTGAACCGACAATCATCAGAAACATCGGGTAGGCGAGTGCACCAATCACTTTAGAACGCAGCTCTTCCTGATGCTCGGTGAATTCTGCAATGCGGGCCAGCACATCTTCCAGGAACCCGCCTTCCTGTCCGGCACGTACCATCGAGACAGTCAGTTCGTTAAATGCCTTGGGATGCTTGGCCATCGCATCAGCCAGGCTGGTGCCATCGCTGATTTGAGCACGAACATCCAGCAGCACTTCGCTGAGTGCAGGCAGCGTCGACTGCCTTTCAATGATTTCCAGACTGCGGAGCAGGGGAACGCCAGAGTGCAGCAGATCGGCCAGTTGGGAATAGACTGTGCAAAGCAGCCGCGGCTTGATCTTTCCGCCGCTGAAGGCAGCCACTTTCGATTTCTTCGCTGGTTGAATTGTAACCGGGAACAGCCCTTTCTGATCGAGCATGACCATGACTTCACGCTCACTGCCAGCCGTGAGAACTCCCGTGGCGGCTTGGCCATCGGGGCTTCGGGCGGTGTAAGCGAAATCAGGCATTCTGCTCAATCCTCCAGGGCAGGGGCATACCCTCTATTAACTAAAGTCACCAATCGTGGCTGTTACCACCTCATCTACTGTCGTAATTCCCGATAAAACTTTGCGATAGCCATCCTGTCGCAACGTCACCATGCCCTTTTCCAGAGCTTTCCTGCGGATGACCGTGGCACTGATGCGCTGTGAACACATATCCCGCAGTTCATCATCGGTAGCCATCAGTTCATAAATGCCGACTCGGCCACGGTAACCTGTGCCTCGGCATGCCTTGCAGCCTGCACCTTTGAATATCTGAATCTTCTTTCCGTTGTTGGTCTTGGGGAAGTCGTTGGGCAGCAGATGTTCCTCAGCATGGACATCTTCCACCTTACATTCCTTGCAGATAGTTCGCACCAGTCGCTGGGCCATCACTCCTTCAACGGTCGAACCAACCAGGTAAGGCTCCACACCCATATCTATCATACGCGTAAATGCGCCGGGAGCATCGTTGGTGTGCAGCGTGCTGAACACCAGGTGACCAGTCAGCGATGCCTGGATCGCTGATTCCGCCGTCTCCATGTCTCGCATTTCACCGATGAGCACGACATCAGGATCGTGGCGCAGGATGCTTCGCAGAGCAGCGGCAAAAGACAAACCTATCTTGTGGTGTACCTGAATCTGGCTGATACCTTCCATCTGGTATTCGACAGGATCTTCCACGGTGATGATCTTCAGCGTTTCATCTTTGATTTCATTGAGCGCTGAATAGAGCGTGGTTGATTTTCCCGAACCCGTGGGGCCGGTGACCAGCACGATGCCGTGCGGCTTATCGATCAGTTCCTTGAATTGCTTGTAGGTATCAGGCAGCATGCCAACATTGGCGAGGTTAAAGACCATGCGACCCTTATCGAGGATACGCATGACAATGCCTTCGCCATGACTCATGGGGATGATGGAAACACGAACATCGATCTCGCGGCCCTGCACACGCATCTTGATGCGGCCATCCTGAGGCAGACGCTTTTCGGCAATGTTCAGTCGCGACATGATCTTGATGCGGCTGACAATCGCCAGCGAAAATCGGGCGATTTCCGGCGGAAGCATCTGCGTCTGCAATCGACCATCGATTCGGTAACGGATGCGAAGCGTATGTTCCGAAGGCTCGATGTGTACGTCGCTCGCCCGTTCATTGACAGCTTCGATCAGGATTTCGTTCACCAGTTTGACGACTGATGCTTCCTGTGCCATCTTGGCCAGTTCGCTGTCATCGGTTTCCAGGTCTTCGAGTAATTCGAGGTCTTCCTTTCGCTCCGCGACGAGTTGATTAACCGTTTCGCCACCGACGCCATAATGTGTTTTGATGAGCCGGGCAATTTCGCGCGGGCTGGCCAGCACCGGCTTGATACGCAGGCCTGTCAGCATCTGCACTTCATCGAGCGTATAGACATCCTGCGGATCGCCCGTGGCCACAATCAGCGAGCCGTTCTCACGCTTGAGGGGCATCAGGTTGCGTTTGTGCACCAGCCGGCTCGGCATCGATTCCAGTGCATCTTTTTCCACCTTGGCATTTTCGAGTTCGACAATCGGCATGCCGAATTCATCCGACAATAACGCCAGTACATCACCTTCCTTGGCTAACCCCCGCTCCAGGAGAATCTGGTATTCAGGCCGATCAGGAGTCATGGCCTGAGCTTCCTGTAGCCGCTGCATCGCGCCCAGATCAATCTGCCCCAGTTGTAACAGCCGTTCTGCCAGTCGCATCGTGAATCTTTCCTGAGAAGGAACCAATGACCATTGGGTGTCAATCGTATCAGTCACCGTGAAGCATCATCTACAGCTTTAAACCCTTCTCATAATTAAAGGTAACGTCTTGTGGCGCAAGGATCAACGACGATTGGGATGAAACTTCTCTCATGAGACAAATCTCAGCATGTGATGCTCTGAAAAAGCGCAAAAAATCCCCTGACATGGTTCGAATGCCAGGGGATTCAACGATTATCGGGATCGAGGCCGGGCACCCAGCTGGTAAATGACCTCGGCCGAGTTTTTAATGATCAAGGTTCCGGGCGGGTGGAAAGTAATGGTGCCATTACCACCAGCGCCTTCCCAGGAATCAGGCTCCACCGTCGTCTTGATCAGGTTGATAATCTGGTTGACATTCTGTTGTGCACCAACTCCGTTGATCAGGCTGGCAACATCCATCACACCTACCCGCATTTCATTCTTAGCTTGCAGGAAGCTGACTACCTGTACTATTTCACCCTTGATGATGTAAGTAAGCCCCAGTTCACTAAGTACGCTTTTGAGTAGATTGCGTTTGGATACATTGCGGGGAATTTCATATGTCAGCGTGCTCTCGTAGGAAAGTCTGACTTCTTCCATGGTCGCTTTGCTGATGACCAGCTGGAAGCCCAGTTCCTTCTCCAGGCTCTTGATGACCTGATCGAAGCTGGTGTTGTTAAAGCTGAAATCCGTTTTGCTCGGCTGATCAAGTGTGCGCAGAATCTCTTTCTCACGACCGGTCAGCTTGGAAAAGACGCTGCCTACCGGTTCGCGTTTGCTGGCCTTATCGAATGCTTCCTTGTCATACTTAATGGTGCCATTGGGAGGAACATTCCCTGCCGATTTCACGATGTCGCTCATCGCTTCATTGGTACTGGTGTTACGATCTGCATTCAGACGGTTGTAATCGCGGGCTATATCCTGTCGCGAAGTGACCGTAGCATAGGCAAGAAGTGCCGGATGTTGCGGGTACTTATCCATCAACGCTTTCAGCCTGGCCTTGGCAGTGGCTACATGCCCCTGCTTATCCAGTGTTTTGATGAGATTGAGTTCCTCCCGAACCTTCTCGTTCGTCTGATTCTCTTCCTTGGAGGTGGTAGCAGGTGCAGGCTTGCTGGCAGGCAATCCCGATTCGATAGCCTTACGCTTGGCTGTCAGTTGATCGGTGAATTCTTTCTTCTCGGCAGCAGTCAGGAAGTTTGCCTCGTTGACATCATTCTCAGCTGACTGCAGTACGACAATGCCTGCATCGACAGGCAACTTGCCTGCTTTGGACAACGCCGATTCGACGGTGTGCTTGAGCGACTCTTTAGCCACTCGGATACGGGTTGCAGTTTCTTCGAGTTGTTTGCCGGGGGGATCGTCTGCCTGTGCAGCAGGGTTCAGAAAGCAAAGAGACAATCCAGCGAGAACGAACCAGCGCCTTACCATGACTTACCTCGCTATCAGCGTCGGAAGAACATCCCGATCTTCGTTACCCTTACAGAATACCACAGTTGGTGAACGGTGCGGGCAAGATCAAGACGCAACGCTGCAAAAAAAGAGATGTGAATTAACGCTTAGATGCCATGCAAGGAACATCTTGCGCTAACTACTGTGAAATTAGCTAATTCATATCGATTATACAAGTGAGAATGACGGAAAATGGCTCAACAGTTGCGTACCCATAAGCAGATTGACGTATAATAACCGACATCTCTCATAAGTCCTGCTTGTTTGAAGAAAAAGGCTGGGTTAAATTTATATCCTTGAATAGGAGTTATTATTGTGATGAATCAGGCTTTGATTGTTCATGGCAGATATGCACGCCGGAAGTTTATTCCAGATGAACCTATGCCAGATACCGAAGGAAAAGCTGAACTGGTCATCATTCCAACTGTTCCAAAGATAGCAATGTCTATTACAGATGCATTTGGTAAAGCTTCCCAACTCCGAAGTGGTGACGAAATACTGGCACAGGTGCGTATAGAACGTGATGAATGGGAACAACGTTGATTTACCTTGATGCAAATGTCATTATCAGATTGGTCGAAGGGGATGTCGGAACTCGAACACCCTTGGAACAACGGCTGGCTCCATCGATAGGGATGACTGGTTCCCTGACAACTTCACAACTGAGTCGTCTCGAGTGTCGTACAAAACCATTGCGTGCACTTGACCATCATACGTTAAAGCAATTCGATATGTTTTTTGCTGGATTAGAAATTACCTTGATTGAAGTAAGTGCATCAGTGATAGACCAAGCAACGGATCTTCGCGCAAAATACAACTTGAAAACGCCCGATGCATTGCACTACGCTTCCGCTATTGACGCAGGCGCAAGTGTCTTCTTGACAGGCGACCTCACATTCTCACGATGCCAGGAAATACCTGTTGAAGTTTTGTGAACGTTATGATCACGCCCTGGCTGGCGTCACGGGCTGACAGATGCAAAGTATTCTCAGCTAACCATTGATTTAAGCTATTCACCGCGACAACAAACCTACAAATATAATTTACTCAGCACTCAGCACTCACTAAATCCCCGGCGTCGAACCGATCAGATATCCCCGAAGATCTCGGAAGATGCGGTCGCCTCGCTTGTGAAAATCATCCGAGAGATGTTTGCCAATATAACGCAGGATTACAGTCACCCAGACCTGGTTGCGTCGCAGCGGATTGGTACTTTCGAAAATCTGCAGTTCCATCTCGATGTCTGATCGCCCGGTAGCAAACCAGCCTACCTTGGAAGGGCGGTACGCCGTGTTCTTGCCTCCCAGAATCACTCGCACCCGTCCTGAAGTGTTTTCGATCAGTTCGCCACGAGCATCCTGAATAAACCCAGCCAGTTTCACCGAGGCAATGGTACGAGGCATCCACGCCTGGATGCGGTAGATCATCACCGAGGGATCAAGATTGTCGGGTATGGGCGGCAGATCGGAAGGATCTTCATTGACTACTTTCTCCTGATACTTCCGGGGATCAGGCTGAGCCAAGGCCCGCATGTAATCATCTGCCAGTTCCCGCGTGTGACCATACCGTTCTTCCGGCAACTTTGCCATGCTGCGGAAGACAACATTCTCGATGGCTGCAGGAATGTAGACCTCATCATCGCTCATGCTAGGCGGCTGTTCAATCGCATGTGCCAGCAGGGTGTCCATGGTTGACAAGCCCTGGAATGGCAGTCGGCCTGTCAGCATCTCGTAAAGAATCACTCCCACGCTGTAGATATCGCTTCGATGGGTGATATGCTCACCGCGCGCCTGTTCAGGCGAGACATAAGCTGGTGTGCCGAGGATATTGTCACTGCTGCTCTGCTGAGCCGCCGACTTGGTGTCGAAGTTGGCCAGGCGGGCCAGCTTGGCCAAACCGAAATCCATCACCTTGATCTTTTCAAACTGCGTATCGGGATCAGTGATCATGAGATTGGCAGGCTTCAAATCACGATGGATGATTCCCTGTTGATGAGCGGTAGAAAGCACTTCGCAAAGCTGACCCAGAACCCGGCTGGCCCGCTGAGGCGTAAACCGCCGGTTTTCCTTCAGAACAATATCGAGCGTTTTACCTTTCACAAACTCCATGATGATGCATGGGCCTTCTTCGGTTTCCAGGTGTGCATCATAGAGCGTGACTGCGTACGGATGCTGGAACTGGGCCATTGCCAGCATTTCCTGCTGGAACCGTTCCTGGAAGCGTGGGTCTGCAGCAATGTGTTCGTGCATGACCTTCACGACCACATCGCGATTGAGATCTACCTGTCGGGCCAGCCAGACGCGCCCCATCCCTCCTTCGCCAAGCAGGCGAACGATGCGATAGCGACCCAGAAAGAGCGTATCTTGCATGCGGGGGCGGTTGGTAAAGGTTCCATTATCAGGCTAACAAGTCTTGCAACCCATTCAGCCTGAGCAATCTACCATATCATGTAAATCACCATAATGCGAACCGGTTGATTAAAACTCCAGTTCCAGACCCTTCAGCCTCTTAACCGTTTCAGCCATCAAGGCATCCTCGGCTTTTTCATCCTGTGCAGTATAAGTCACGGAAAAGCGTAAGTGTGGGCCTGCATCGTCCCAAGGTACGCAACAGAGTGAGAGATTCGTTATCAAAAACTGGGATACATCTTCGGCATCGACAAAAGCCCGATGATTACTCCCTTTCGGCGCCTTCACATACAGAAAATAGGTGCCTCCAGGCATCTTGGCAGTGAAACCGACACTGTTCAGAGCAGCTACCAGTTTTTCGAGTCTTCTCTGATATTTCTTGCGGACAGCCTGGTGAATGGCAGGTTGATCGAGTGCAAAAGCTGCTGCTTTCTGCACCGCCATAAATTGGCCTGAATCACTATTATCTTTGATATCTGCAAAGGCCCGTACGATTCTTTCATGCCCTGCCACAAAACCCATTCGCCAGCCAATCATATTGAAGCCTTTCGACATGGAATGTACTTCCACACCCACTTCCCTGGCGCCATCCATTTCCAGGAAACTCATCGGCCGGCCTTCGTACGACAGCAGAATATGGGCAGCATCCTGCACGATGACAACCTGGTGTCGATGAGCGAATTCAATCACTTCCTGATAAAACGCCTTGGTAGCCACCTGCCCTGTCGGGCTATTGGGGTAGTTGATCACCAGCAACTTGGCCCGCTTGGCAATATCAGAAGGAATACTCTTCAAATCCGGAAAGAAATTATTCTGTGGTAACAGCGGCAATGGATAAACTTCACCACCGTAGTATTTGGTGTGTGTGCCCGCCACCGGATATCCGGGCACTGTCATCAGGGTGACATCGCCCGGATTGATGAAGGCAGCAGGCAGCATCGCATAGGCAGGTTTCGAGCCTATGGCGTGGTTGATCTCTGTCACAGGGTCGAGCGTGACATTGAACTCACGCTTCATGAACCGGGCAGCTGCTTCCTTGAAGGCAAGAATGCCGTTATCAGCATAGCCTCGGTTGTCCACCTTGTTGGCTTCATCGCAGAGCACTTGCCGAATGGAAGCATCGGCCATGTCATCATTTTCACCGATGCCGAAATCGAGCAGCATTCGGTTGGGAAACTGGGCAAGCGCTTCCCGCTTAGCCCGTTTGATTTTCTCGAATTTGTAGATGGCTGTTCCCTGACCATACTTCATTCCACCAATGCGTTCTGCAAACAACGACTGAAACCAGGGCAAGGCCGACGTGCTCATGGGGTGCTATTTCCTGATGGCAATGAAAAGTCGAGACTTCGGGTTCGGTTTACTGCTGGAATGCGTTTCGTCCAGAAGCACACGCCAATTAGGCGACGCTTTTACCGCAGCACAAAGTCGAGGATGCAACTCCGCTTCTACACAGACCACCAGACAGTTCCATTGGTTCAGATACTTTTCCCATGTCTCTATCCCTTCTTTTACCACCCTGCAGTCACGCCAGTGCTGTGGAGAAAAGAGCTGCACATGCGAATAAATCACCACAGGTCGAGCCTTGGCAAAGAGCAGATAATCCCCGAGCGTTTCACTGCAGAAAATAGAAGACCCAGGCTGATGCACCGCTGCGTATAAAGCTGTATCAACACCCGGCCTGACCCGGCGATCATGCGCTCGATCCACTAGGCGGGGCGTGGCAGGATGCAGAGATTGATCCAACAGCGTGATATCCTCATGCAGCAGAACTTTGCCCAGGTTCGACCAGGCAAAGCCGATCCACAGACAGCCTGCAATCGCAGCCCACTGCATCAATCGATGCTTCAGTGACACATAGCCGTCACCAGGTGGGCATCCCAGGATTCGCGTCCACGGGCCAACACACACAAATGGACAGATGATCGCCCACCATGGAAACATGCGCTGAAAAAAGACCACCTGTACACCAAAGCAGACCAGCAACAGGCCATGCCCCATGTTGATGCCTGGCACTTTCCGCCAGGTTGCCAGCCATTGTGTCAGCAGGATGACAACCAGTGAGATCATGAACATGATGCCCAGCGGGCTGTTCCATTGCAACCGATGCCATTCATCCATGTCCTGCACATTGGGGTTGCTGGCAAACACCAGTGTTTCATGGAACCATTGAAAACTCCACAGTGGGTTGAACACACCCACAGCAAGGATGCTGAGAAGGAGCATACGTAGCGAACGGCGAAATGCAGTTGAATGAAATGCATCAACTCGTTGCGATTGCACTGCACTACGAATAGCCTGAAACAATCGACTGGCCCAAAGCCCCAACAGAATGAGCAGGCCGTTTAAAAACGAACCATGCAGGTTCGCCCAGAGCACCATGATGAGCGGTGTTAGCCAGACTGCCAACCTGCTCGGTGGCTGTCGGCAGCCGAGGAACAATACCACACACAGGCACAGTTCCCCCCATACCTGGGGCCGCAACACTTCCAGCGTGTTCCAGCAGAGCACGATCGAGAAAACTACACCGAGCAGGCTGATTAGCCGTGACCCGCTCAGCCGTACAAATGCCCAATAGAGGAAAAGATACCGAAGAGCTACCAGCAGAGCATTCAGCACGCGCAGGAAATCAACTCCGCCTGGCTGGCTCGCATCATCCCACGACCAGCGGTAGGGAACCCAGGCGCCTGCCTCGTACACTTTCCACATTGCTACCTGGCTC
The DNA here is from genome assembly GCA_016795155.1 of Planctomycetia bacterium. Classification (NCBI taxonomy): domain Bacteria; kingdom Pseudomonadati; phylum Planctomycetota; class Planctomycetia; species Planctomycetia bacterium. The sequence continues at coordinate 81,401 of JAEUIE010000023.1, forward strand.
AGCCAGGCAAAGGGCATGTACGGTGCATCATTAGACCACGGGCTGAACGGTTCACGCTCGGGAAATCGCTGATGTTCGCTCATCCACGAACCGAACCTCAGATGTGCCCAGATATCGGTATGCCAGAGTGGTGTATGGTTCAGCAAAAGAAACAACGCTGTCAGCAGAAGCGACACCAGTATTGTCATCATGACAGGTTGATGGTTCAGTTTCTTCAGCCACGCGACCATGGATAACCAGCTTCCATTCAGGTAATGCATCAGGGTACAAGTCAAGCGGGCTAATAGTAACAAAACTTGGTTGATGATAACAAGTTACATAGACATTCCTGTTCTGCGTTCCTAGAGATTCTTTAAGGATTATTCCGAAATAGACGATGAACAGGAAAACGCCAGGTGTGTCAACAGGGAACCTACCCTGCAAGATCGGGTGACAGCCAGTTGACAACGCAATAGATGAGGATGCTATGGCCCATGTCGTAACCGCCAATTGCCACGATTGCCGATACACCGATTGTGTCGTGGTGTGCCCGGTGGAGTGCTTCTGGCAAGATGAAAAGATGCTCTACATCGACCCGATCGACTGCATCGATTGTGAAGCCTGCGTGCCAGAATGCCCCGTAGAAGCCATCTATGCTGAGGCTAATGTCCCCGGCCAATGGACTTCCTATATTCAGTTGAACACCGAAAAAACGGCACAACTGAAGGCAGACAAGGTGAACAACATCACCCAGAAAACCTCACCTCTGGAAGGGCCTGACTGCTCGGCCAAGAAGTGATGGCAGATCACTTCTCTCCCTGCGAATTTCCGGCTCGCAGGGTTTCATAAAACAGAATCGGCATGGTCCCTTGGTCCTTCGAGCCTCCAACTCCTCGTCGAAATCTTCTTGTGCTTATCCCAGCAACTCCTCCAGTTTGTCGAACGAACCTGTCCAGCCTGCGGTCATGCCGGTCCTTGCATTGCCAAAGATTTGAATTTCTTCTGCGGTAACTGATCCATAAGGTTCGGTGGTAACGGTGACACGGGTGTGCCCCGTATCCTCAGCTGTCAGCTTCACCGTGGTCAGCATTGTCTCAGGCCATACCGGGGCCATCGGATGACGTGAAACTGTTCCATCGGCTTCGCAGAACTGCTGCGTGTAGATCAGCTCGCTCGGCTTCACGATCTTGAGGTACTCCGACTTGCCATGGAAGGTGATACCCTGGCCATTGGTCATGGAGAAGAAGGCGCCCCAGCCCTGACGAATATCGCCCCGAATGAACTTCATGGTAAAACCCGTTGGTGGTAGCCACTGGCAAAAGTGCTCAGGCACTGTCCACATCTCAAACACTTTCTCCAGTGGTGCAGCAAAGCTCCGATTGATGATGAACTTCTCGATTCCGCTCGACTGTTTTTCGAGGTACTCGCCGAGCCGATCCCAGGTTGCGTTTCCGCCTGCCTTCTTGATGAAGCCATGCATTTGTTCTGCTACTTCCGGAGTAGCAAAGCCCATCCGCATGTCGAGCGAGGTCTTGCCATCCATCTCGGTGAACTGCACCGTGACGCGAAACAGCGGGGGACGATCATCGTATCCACCATGGTCGTAGACCATCCGCGAGTGCTTCACCACTTCGTGGTAAAACGTTTTGTTCGGGTAATCAACGCCATCTGGCCCGTGCATGGTGTAGTGCCAGATGCCGCCAGGCCGAAGATCATGGCTGTGCGTTGTGATGGTGAATCCACGCGGCCCGCACCAGTGAGCAGCCTGCTTGGGATCGGTCCAGGCATCCCAGACGGCACGCAGCGGTGCATCGTACTGACGTTTGATTCTGATTTCATTTCCCGTAATGTTCGCGGCCATGGTGCGTTCCTTTCGTGGATGCAGGAGGATGGATGGTCTTGAGGTATTCGCCGAGGCGGTCGAGAGCCTCTTCCCAGTGCTGGCGGTATTGTTCCAGCCACTGGGCAGCGTCTTTGAAGGCATCGCCTTTGATTTTGCAGGGGCGGGTCTGTGCCTGTCGTGATTTGGTGAGCAGCCCGGCTTTCTCCAGCACTTTCAAGTGTTTGGTGATGGCAGGCAAGCTCATCTTCTTCAGAAACGGCTTGGCCAGGTCTGAAACCGTCGTCTCGCCCCGCGACAGCTTGGCCAGCAATGCCCGCCGAGTAGGGTCAGCGAGTGCAGTGAAGGTCTGACTGAGTTTATCGGCCATGTAATTTACCAATTGGTTAATTAACCATAGAGTTAAATACCATTAACGCTCGGAGTCGTCAAGCTGGTGAACAATTATTTTGAGAGTTGACTATGGTAGTCAATCCGCAGATGAGGGTAGAATGTGTCGGATGAGCATGTGCAGTCGCACAAGTAAATCTGCAACTTCCTCAAAATGAAAACTAATAACTCGACGGTTTATGCCATTCTTGCTGTCGCATCACTTATCTTCTTTGGAATAGCGATGATTCCGTGGCATGAATCCAAATCCAACGAGCGACTTCCTCTTGGTGCAGCCTATGTAAACAACATCTGTGGCTGGGAAGTTATTTTCCTTCTCGTGCCTCATATAGTTATTTCAGTTGCTATAGGGTCAGGTGTTGTTTACCTGAGCAAACTGGGCAGCAGAAAATCCAGTTGAAACATGGAACTCGCTTTATTTCGCATACTCACTTGTCATAGTAGATTCAGCGATAACATTTGGAATTCTGAAAGAACATCATGGATAGCTCACAACTCACCAAGGCGGCAAGTCTGTTGCGGCATGCAAAGAAAGTGACGGTTTTCACCGGAGCAGGCACTTCGGCTGAGAGTGGTATCCCGACTTTTCGCGATGGCTCGGGCCTGTGGCAGCAATTTCCACCTGAACGATTTGCTCATTGGAAAGGACTGATTCAGGAGGGTTGGCGAGATCCTGCATCAGTTGCCCGCTTCGTTTTGGCTGTTCTTGAACCGATTGCCAAGGCTGTGCCGAACGCTGCCCACCAGGCTATTGCTCAACTGGCAGACAAGACGACCGTTACAGTCATTACTCAAAACATCGACAATCTGCATCAGGAAGCAGGCAGTCTGCGTGTTCGCGAAGTACATGGCAGCCTGTTCAAGATTATTGATGGCAAGGGTACGATGGTTCGTCGGCTGAACAAAAGCGATCTGCTACGGATGGTGGAACGCCTGAAGGAAATGATTGCCAGCAAGGTAACGATCATTAAACTCCTACGCAGTTTCAAAGATATCCTTGGGCTCAGTTGGCGTGGTGTCACTCGCCCCAGCATCGTGCTTTTCAACGAAGGCTTGGCCGAACCCGACTGGGCACAAGCAATGGAAGATACCCAGTGGTGTGATCTCATGGTGATTGTTGGCACCTCTGCCCAGGTCTTTCCCGCCTGCACGTTGCCAGTGCAAGTTAAAATGCGAAATGTCCCGTTGATCGAGATCAACCCAGACACTCAGGAATTCAGCAGCCTGTGGCTGAAAGGAAAAGCTACCGAGGTAGTGCCAAGGTTGATTGACTTGGCGTTCAATGATTCCAGCCATTAACGTAACAGGGTCGAAACTGAAAGCAGTTTCAACCCTGGTACGTCAATGGTTATGAACCGGACAGCCGGATTGGTTCAACTACTTCTTATCCGCAGAGGACATCGAGACTTTCCACTCGGCGTTCTGCACCCAGAAGACGGCGGCGGCGACGGCTCCACCCAGGAATGGGCCGACGATGTAGTAGCCCAGGTTGTTGAGCTCACCCTGTTTCATCCAGAAGTTGAAGGTGATGGGGCCGAAGCCTACCGCAGGATTGAATGCTCCGCCGGAGATGCCACCACCAACCATGGCTCCAACCAGCACGGTGAAGCCGATTGCGAGGCCGTAAAAGGAATTGCCTTCGGTTCCCTTGGCAGTTGCGACATTGAGCACGACGAGAGCCAGGGCAAAGGTGAAAATGAACTCGACGATGATCGCCATCACTGGAGTGGTGTTGGCATGCGGTTCGACTTTGATAAACCCACCATTAATTTGATGCACCACGTAACAGGCCAGAAGCGAACCAGCCAACTGGCAAACCACATAGGGAACGAAATCGATGGGGGATAGTTTGCCTCGCAGCATCACGGCCAGGCTGACGGCCGGGTTGTAATGGGCACCGGAAATATGTCCACCCATGTAGACCATGACCATGAGGGCGCTGGCAATAGCCAGTTCCGGAAAGCTGATCTTGGGGGTAGCGGTAGTCGCCAATCCAATGGTCAGAACCAGGAAAAAGGTTCCGATGATTTCGGTCAGATAACGTTTCATGTCCAACTTCCTTGTCAGAATAGATTGCAACAGCATGGTTCTACCCTAAGTTGCCCTCGTTTGCCAAGATGAAATCATGACTCACTGCTGACCGTAAAACTGGAATCCAATGTTCTGGCAGGGTGACCCGATAGCAGGTGCGTATCAAGCAAGCGATAGTCTGGAGAATACCAGCCAGTTGGAAGGCGGGTATGTAATCGTATGGAAGCCAATCCAGGTCGAGAACTCGCCAGCCTGTAAGTATTGGATTCCAATCCTGTTCCAACAATGCCAGCTATAATGTTCTCATCATTATCCTTCAGTTCAACCAACCAGGAGTCCCATGCGTTCTTTTTCAATGATGCTGGTCGTCATAGCCTTCCCCATCGTGTTGAATGCCGACGATGCGGTGCAGAAAGAACTCAAGGCACTGCAGGGAACCTGGAAAGCTGTCGGCCTGGAAGCAAACGGCAATCCCTTTCCCAAAAATGCTGTTCCTTCGTTTACCTATACGGTCAGTGCTGATGGCAAGGCAACTGGCAAAATGGGCAATAGCGAATACACCGCCACCATGACGGTCGATCCCTCCAAGAACCCCAGAACAATGGAAAACCAGCACCAAAGTGGACCCAACAAAGGCAAAACACAATACGCCATCTACAAACTGGAAGGCGACAAGTGGACCGTCTGCATCACCGCCCCCGGGGCGGCTGAAAGCAATCGGCCTAAGGATTTCAACACTAAAAATTCTACCAACGTAGTCTTCATCTTCGAAAAAGTAAAAGAAAACAAGTAGTCGCGATACATATGAATCCATCTGGGTCGGGCGCCACGGTTGGCGTGTGCGCACGCTAACCGTGCCAATCCCCTGCGTAGTTCATTTTGCGAACTAATTGTGTAGTACAGTTCAACAAATAGAGAGTACCGACAGATGGAAATTCCAGGTGATCGTCATGAGTGATGGCCAAATCGATGCACTGTGCAAGGCGGCAGAACGCGGCAATGTTGGAATCATCAGAAAATTGCTGACCGACGGAGCAGCGGTCAACGGCAAAGATAAGATCGGCATGACACCCTTGATGCATGCGGCAGAAAAGGGCCATGTTGAGGCAGTCCAAGTGCTGCTGGCTGCGGGTGCCGATCCTGGTATTAAACTCATGGGTGATACCATCCTTCGGTTAATCAAGGATCACATTGCCATTGCCAAAATGGATGACAACACGGCTAAACTGATACCGAAACTGAAGGAAATTGAAACGCTTCTGAAGAATGCTCCCGCAGTTCCACAAGCCAAACCTGCAGAAAAAACAGAAAAAGCACCCGGCAGGCCCCAGCAGTCTGCAGCCAATGCATCTTCGCAGGCTGATGTTGCCTTGAATGCAAAGGCCAAAGCACTTCGAAAAGCAGCAACCAGGGGTGACGCAGAAAAGGTTCGTCAAGCACTGAAAGATGGTGCGCCTCTGGAAACACTCAACGAGAACAAGTGGACGCCCATCATGCTCGCCGCACAAGGCGGGCATGCTGAGGTGTTCCGAATCCTGGTCGATGCCGGTGCCAACCTGCAGCATCGTGGCTTGAGCGACACCGATTTGATTGGTTGCGCTGCGGAAGGTGGCAATGTCGAGATTCTGCAATTTCTCCTGAAAACGGGCCATCCCGTCGAAGGCTACTGGAACCCACGCAGCCGCGAAGAGAAGCGAATGGGCAACTTCACTCCCCTCATGAACGCAGCGCTCAATGGCCACCTTGATGCAGTTCGAGTACTGCTCGCCGCCGGTGCGGATCGTGATGCAAAATTCGATGGCGAAACCACGCTGAAGCTAGTGCAGCAGAACATCAAGTTTCCGCATGGTGAAAAAGAAGTCGCCCTGGTCCCACGCTTGAAAGCCATTGCTGAACTGCTACAGGGCAGGGCAGCCAGCAGCAAATCAGAAGAAGATGATTTCGTTCGTGAAGTGGAAGCCTTTACAACCAATGCAGCAAGGCCAGAATACTCCCACTTGCTTCAACTACTTACCTCTGAATGCGGCAATGGGAAACCCTGGCAGCCGGTGGCTGATCATGGCCTGGCAGCAGCGAAAGTGTTATCGTTCACGCTGAAACATTGCAAAAACGGACAGCAACTGGAATCGCTGCAGAAAGCAGCGCGCGAAGCTGGGTGCCATCTGGTATTGGCCGAACCATGGGTGCCTGGTGAATCTGCGAAATGGACCCTCTTCCCTACCAGTAATCCATACGCAGTCGTTGCTGCGTGCGGCACAGAAGGCGCAAACTACTCGGTAAACACTCAGGACATCATTGCCTGGCTGAGACAGGTAGAAATGCAGAATCCGTTCGACCTCACACTCTGTAATCACGAATCAGTGGGCTGCCATTTCCATGGTCAGGTAAAATCCGCCTCGAAACTGGCGAACAGCATGGTCGAAATCTGCCCCAGCGTACTGGACGAAATCGACGACGCTGCGACACTGGCCAATTGCATCAAGAAAGAAAGATCAATCTATCTGCGATGGGACTAGCGTGTGGCCCAGACAGGAATGTCGGCGACACTTTCTATCAATTCCACCAACAACACGTGATTTCACTTCCCTAGCTTCACCATCTTCTCCACTTGAGTCAAAGTGGAAAAAATAGTGGCTCTAGGTGTTAAACAGTAACGAGGATGCCTGTTGGGAATTAGGGGCAAACTTTTCCGAGAGATTCAAGTTTGCCGAATATGCGGGACGATAACGTGGAAAGATTGCCGGTAGACCGAGCCTATCAGGGTGGTGCTTGGCAGGGCAATCAGGGGGAATATGCGATGGAACGCTGGCCCATGGCAACTGCCACGACAACTGGAGTGTCTGTCACTCCTGTGCATGTAACTGCGGAGAAGCACGAGGCCCAGCACCTTCGTCAGGGAGGACGCGTTTCCATGAGCCGTCGGATCAAATGGCTTTTTGCCGCTGCTGTTGCCTTGTTGGGGGCTGCTCCAGCTTCGGCACAATATCAACTGGGCACAACCAACCTTGCTGCTCCTGTTCATGAAATTCCTTTGCCGGTGGCCTGGGGAGATCGCGACGAAGGCTTCTACTTCAGTGCAGAAGCTGCCGTCATGCGTATCAACAGCGCTCTCCGTGGCCAGAACGTAGCTCGACGAGGCTATGTCGATCTCGATGGTTCCATTCGAGGAAACCCGAATGGTGGCATTGTTGATATTCTCGATGGCGGTGGAAATTACGTCACCACGCTCTGGACCGAACGAGGACCAGCTGGCGCCATCTATGGCAGTCAGGAAGTCGCTCTCAACACCGATGAAGTCAATAAAGACCAGTTCCAGCCAGGTACCCGAATCACCTTCGGCTACCGCATGCGAAGTGGTATTACTATCGAAGCCAGCTATATGGGTTTAACCAAGGCCCGCAGCGCTGCCACCTCCGGAATTGTTAATCCCAGCCAGAATGCGGGAAATGATGGTGCCAACGCTTATCTTTATAGCGGTTTCTACAACTTCTCACCTTACTACGCTGGCCCGCAGCGGGAAATCATTTCCGATACCTGGCTGCAGACTTTGCCTCCTAACAATCTGGGCACCTATCAGCCTGTGAATCTTCCGGCTGATGTGCAGAATCTGGGTGGGTTCGCTGTCTCCGCCTACGGTATTACCAACGGCTTCGAGCTGGTGCAGATCAGCCAGTTGCTCTCTATCCACACTGCTGAACTCAATATGCGGGTTCCCGTGTTGCAGGTCGAAGGAACTCGTACTTACTGGACAGGTGGTTTCCGTTACATCTCCACGATGGAACGTTTCCGCATGGTCATTGAAGATCAAGGTTTCCCCGATGCTCTGGGTGGACCATTCGGTGGTGGTATCATCGATAATGAACAGCGAAACGAATGGAGCCTGAGATACACGACCAAGCAGCGGAATAACTTCTACGGCTTGCAGACTGGTGTGGGCGGTGAAGCTTATCTCTTCAACGGCTTCGCTGTCAGCCTGGATACCAAGATCGGTGTGCTGGCCCAGGCAAATCGCAGTTCAGTCGTGCTGAACCGGCTCGATTCAGTGGAAGGCCTGGTCAAGCGAACGCAGAACTACTTCAACATGGCTGGTCTCTTCCAGGGTGGAGCTTACCTCTGGTGGTATGCTCACGAAGGTGTGACCTTCCGCGTTGGTTATGAATATCTGGGTATCCTCGGTGCCCGCCGCATGACTGATCCAATCGACTACGATCTGGGTCGCCTGAGTCCAACCGCTCGTAACAGCTACCTGAGCCTGGATGGATTCATGATGGGCGTCTCGTTTACCTTCTAACGGAACACCACCCTGGTCCGACGCGCACGAGGACAAGCCGCAAGGCAAGTCCTCGTGTGTCGTTTTAACCAGATAATATTTAGCCCCCGGCTCTTGAAGCCGGGGGTGGGTGCGCGCGAAAGTGATTGTTCATCTCGAAGATCATCCCCGCGACGGCAATACGTCACCGCGCGGTCACGCCCCCGGCCTGAAGGGCCGGGGGCTAAATGAGATCACGCCCAACTGTCTCAGATCGTCTCAAATCACCCCAGATACTTTACAACCAACGCTCCCCCAAGTTACGCTGTGGGTTTGTGTACAAACGTCCATGTCGGAGCGTCACCATGCAGACACCGCAGCAAATGAAGGAGAAAATGGCCAAGCAGGCCAAGCTTGGCCTCAGCATCGAAACGTGCAGCCAGGTTCAGGAACTCATTCACCAGATGGCCAAGGAACAAA
>JAEUIE010000024.1 GCA_016795155.1 Planctomycetia bacterium
TCGTGGAGCGGACGTTCAACTGGCTCAAACGATACCGCCGTATCGCCACCAGGTACGAAAAAACTGGACAGAACTTCTTGGGGTTCTTCCAGTTAGGCTCTGTAATGATGCTGCTCAGGTAATTTGTCAACACGCTCTAATTGAGCAAAGCAGCGTGCCAGCTTAGCAGCTAAAGACTGAACTGCATTGGCGTAAAAATCAGTGGATTCTTCCGACAACACGACTTCATACATCGTTTCTCACTTTACGCCAGTCCACACACTTGCCTTCAGCATAATCGCGTTTGGCTTTTTTCAGTCTTTCTTCGATAGTGGGGTTACTGAGAAAATGAACATAGTCTGCAAGGGAGGATAGACGCTCTGGCGAAAGCTGATCAACTGCTTTCTTGATCGCATTTCGCAAAGCCAGTGTCTTCTTGTGTTTTGCGATGTTGGTGGTCATCATTTTTCTCCAGGAACTCATTATATCATGGCAGAATTGCTGCCAACATCACTTCCCTGCGGCCTTCGCAGCTGCGTAACCCACGGCGTCGCCTCGGCGGATGCAGAGTTCAGCGAATGAAGCATAGTCGCCGCTGCGACGGGCCAACTCTGGAGCGGTGGGGCAGGCGAGTTGCCGGGGGTTGGCCTGGGCCAGGTAGCGGCCCAATGCTGCCAATGCTTCCTGATGTCGGCCTAACTGCGAAAGCAAATGCACATACACTTCAGCCGGGGCCGTTTGCTCAGCGGAGTTGTCCACATTCTCTGCTTTCATGCGGAAGTGGTTCAGTCCCTTTTCGGTATTGATGCCATTGAGGGTGCGGTAGAAGGCGAGGTAATCCTTGTAGCCTTCTTCAAACGGCGGATCGTTGGCGGGTTGCAAGCGTGGTGACAGCATGCAGCCATACTGACAGAGTTCGATAACCTTCTTGGTCGTTTCTCCCGGGGGCAGTTCCAAAGCATATTGCACCACGGAAGAAAGGTGCGAGACATCAATGTGATAGCAATCATCTGACATGATGTTGTCACGGCCTTCGAGCAGTTGGGCAATCGAGGCATCATCTGCCGGTGTTTCTTTTTCGAGTTCCTTGATATGTGCAGCCAGGCTGTTACGCAGGTCGCGATAGATGGTATCTACCAGCAGGCCTACCGCTTTATGACGCACTTCGCCACTATGAGGAAAACTCTGTCCCATGGCAGTGATAGCATTGCACAGCCCATACTTTTTCAGCATGAGTTCAAACCCACGCACCGGGTTGGCACCTTGCTGAATGGCCATTTCCAGGATGGAAGGGAAGGCTTCGTCATCTTCTTCGCGAGGTTCAAAGGTTTCCAGAGCTTTGGCAACCGGTTCCACTTCATTGATCATGCGGAAGTAAGGCCAGGCATTGAGCACATTTTTATCATCGAGAAAATGCTGGCCTACCGTTTTAGCTGCCTGTCGCACCTCGGTTTCATAGGCAGACTTTTGTTCCGCTGACAGTTCTTCGCCCGACTGGCTTAGGATGGCTGGCAAGCCAAGTTTCAGCCGGATTTGCAGCAGCATCGCTTCAAAGAGTGAGTGATAGTCGCCTTTGTTACGCAGCATTAGGCACAAGCGGTCGATGGCCTCTTTAGGTGTGCCACGTTCCAGGGTCTGGTCGATATCGATGAAGAGGGAGTTGTTCATGGTGGGTGGTTTGGTCATAAGGTGGGTGATAACAGTCTCTGTTCCCAATTGTAGGGAAGATGCAAGAATGGTAGAGCAATCTTGCAGATGAATGCAGTGTACCGATAATGATAGTTCACTGAATGAACCGATGCCTGGAATAAGATGACACGATACCTGCGTTTGTATGCAGCCTTTGCCCGGTATAGTTTCACTCGCGAACTCAGCTTTCGAGGCAACTTTCTTGCCAAGATGTCGGTTGAGTTGCTTTGGCTTGGGTTGATGCTCGTTTTTTACAAGACCATCTTTCGGCAATCATCATCGGTGGCGGGGTGGAACGAAGCGGAGTATCTGTTTTTCGTCGGTTGTTATGTCACGCTGGAAGGCTTTATTGAAACGCTCTTCTTGGAAAATTGCCTGGGACTGGCGGAACTGGTTCGTACGGGTGAACTCGATTTCTACCTGATGAAACCCATTGATGAGCAGTTCCTGATTACCTGCAAAAGCATCGATCTATCCACCATACCCAATATCTTCATGGGGCTGGTGCTGATGGGCATTTCGCTGAACGACCTGGGCTGGCCGCTGGACCCGGTACGCATCGTGTTATTTGTCATCACTTTTTTTGCAGGGCTAGCTATTGCCTACAGTTGTCTGCTGATGTTGTCAGCGACCTCATTCTGGCTGACCCGCAATTCGAGCCTGATGGAAATGTGGTGGTTGTTCACTTCGCTGATGCGTTACCCGCGCGATATCTTTCGAGAACCCTGGGCGATGCCGATCGGGTTCTTCTTCAGTTTCCTGGTTCCCGTGATGCTGGTGATTCATATGCCAGCCAGCGTGATGGTGAAGGCGATGGATCCCTGGTTTTGCGTGTATGTGATTATTGCAGCCATGGTGATGCTGTGGCTCAGTCGTGCCTATCTGCATCTGGCGATGAGCAGATATCGGAGTGCGAGCAGTTGATGATTTTCCTGGCGAACTTGGCGCTGCTTGGCACCTTGGCGGTTAATTTTTTAAACCGCCAAGTCGCCAAGAAGACGCCAAGGAAACAATGCTAAGGTGCTTTACTTACTTGACAGCGTCCCTCACTAGAATCGCTGTCACCGGAAAGTGATCCGAAGGCACTTTGCCTGCTTTGGTGGTATGGTCGATAGCTGCGTCTTTCACATGCAGATCGATTGAGCAGCCTATCCAGTCGATGCGTTCCTTATTTTTTACATCAGGCTTGAAGCCATTGAAGGTGCCTTCTTCTTTGCCTCGTAGTGGATGCTTGATTCGGAAAGTATCTATGATGCTGGCCGGTTTGCCTTGGCTGTTTGCGAAGAGTGCCTGATAGGGTTCGGTGCTTTCGCCTGTGTTGAAATCGCCAGTGACAATGATGGTGTGGCCGTTGCCCAATTCTTCCAGTTTCTGGCGAATGAGCAGGGCTGATTCCGTGCGTGCCTGCTTGCCCATGTGGTCGAAGTGGGTGTTAAGAAATAGCACGGGCTTGGCATCGTTGTGTTGTAGATCTTTCAGTTTGACCCACGTGGCAATGCGGGGCAGGGCTGCATCCCAGCCTTTGCTGCCGACTATATCGGGAGTCGGGCTGAGCCAGAAATGCCCGCCTTCGATGAGGTTGAAACGGTCGCGACGGTAAAAGAGCGCTGCCATTTCCCCCTTCAACTTGCCATCATCGCGACCAACGCCGAATGCCTCGAACTGGTTTAACTCTTTCAGAAGATAATCTCGCTGGAAGGCCAGCGTTTCCTGCGTGCCCAGCAGGTCGGGATTGAACTTCTTGATGGTTTCGCAGAGGAATTCCTTCCGTTTGTTCCAGTGATTCTCCCCATCGTTGGCTGTGCCGTAGCGAATGTTGAAGCTCATCACTTTCAGGGAGGCATCGACTTTTGGTGCAGGCAGAAAGAGTGAGCAAAGCAGCAGGCAATACATGATTAAACTCGGATGATGAAGGACAGGCAACTTCCCAATAGCCTATGGAGTCTGCTTGGCGTGCAGCAGGAAAGTTTGCTACAATAAACCTGAATAACATGCCAGATAATCCTGCCTTGGGCATCGCCCAACAACCTGTAGAGTCAGCCATGCGATTGATAGTAACCCTGGGTTGCCTTCTGTGTTCATGCATCATGGTGAATGCGGAAGAGAAATTGCAGTACAACCGTGATATCCGTCCCATTCTTGCCGAAAACTGTTTTGCCTGCCACGGCCCCGACAGCGCTGCCCGCAAGGGAAACCTGCGGCTCGATCAGCGTGAACTGGCTATCAAAAAGAAAGCCATCAAGCCGGGGGATGTCGCGGGTAGTGAAATGATCGAACGTATCATCACGGCTGATACTAGCGATTTGATGCCTCCGCCTGAATCACACAAAAAGCTGACCGATCAACAGAAAGCCATGCTGAAGAAATGGATCGAGCAGGGGGCAGAATATCAATCGCACTGGTCGCTGATTGCTCCGCAGCGTCCTGCTGTGCCCGCAGTCAGGTATCAGTCATGGATACGCAATCCCATTGATGCCTTCGTGCTGGCTGAGTTGGAGAAACAGAAGCTGAAGCCATCGCCCGAAGCAGATCGCCGAACGCTGGCCCGCCGGGTGAGTTTTGATTTGACAGGCTTGCCACCCACGCCGGAAGATGTGACTGCGTTCGTGAACGACACCAGCGCCAATGCTTACGAAAAGTATGTCGACAAACTGCTCAGTTCAGTTCACTGGGGCGAACACCGTGGCCGCTATTGGCTTGATTACAGCCGGTATGCCGATACGCATGGCATCCATTTCGATAATTATCGCGAGATGTGGTCATACCGCGACTGGGTGATCAAGGCGTTCAATAATAACATGCCTTTCGATCAATTCACCACCGAGCAACTCGCAGGCGATTTGCTTCCGAATACCACACTCGACCAGCGCATTGCCACCGGCTTCAGCCGTAACAACATCACCACCAATGAAGGCGGGGCTATCGATGAAGAGTACCTGGTGCTCTACGCCCGCGATCGCACGGAAACACTCGGGCAGGTTTATTTCGGCATGACGACAGGCTGTGCGGTCTGCCACGATCACAAGTATGACCCTTTCAGCATGAAGGATTTCTATTCCCTGTCAGCCTTCTTCAACAATACCTCGCAGCGGGCCATGGATGGTAACATCAAGGATACACCCCCGATCATCGTGGTGCCCATGGATGCTGATCGCCCGCGATGGGAAGCACTCTGCCAGGAGTTGAAGAAAATCGATGCCGATATTGCTGAACGGAAAAAGGCAGCACGGCCCAATTTTGACAAATGGCTGGCAGCAAGCAAACCAACCGACTTCTATAAAGCGATGCCGGTTAACGGGTTGCACTTTCAAACGTTGCTGGCGGAAGGCGCCGGCAACAGTATCAGTGCATTGCTGCAAGGTCAGTTACGTCATATCACTTCGGCTAAAAATCTGGCCTGGGAAGCAGGCCACCTGGCAGAAAAGGCTTTGAAATCACGAACCGATATGGAACTCGAGTTCGAAGATGCCGGTAATTTTGATACAAAGCAGCCATTTTCATTCGGTGCCTGGATCAACCCGCAGAAAACCACCGGGTACGCCGCCATTATCTCCCGCATGGATGAAGCTAACCATTACCGGGGTTGGGATTTATGGATTGAAGATGGCAAAATTGGAACTCATATCGTCAGCAAGTGGATGGATGATGCACTGAAAGTGGTGACTTCCAATGCCGTACAACCCAAAACCTGGTCGCATATTTTTGTCACTTATGATGGCACAGGCAAAGCAGAAGGAGTGAAACTCTATATCAATGGAGTGTTGCAGGAAGCCCGCCAGGTAACAGCCAACAGCCTGAAAGGCAGCATTAAAACAACAGTTCCCCTGCGTATTGGCCGACGTACCGGTGGTGCGGCATTGTCCAATCATGGCATTCAGGATATTCGCATTTATGATCGTGTGGTGAGTGCCGGCGAAATCGAGACGATCAAGCAGGCAGGCCGCACTGCCTGGATTCTTACCCGGCCTGCCGACAAACGCACTGATGCCGAAAAGAACGAAGTTTTTACCTGGTGGCTCCCGAGCAAAGATCACGCCTTCAAATCGCTGATCGAAAAACACTCAGCATTGAAACAGGAAGAAGCTGCCATCAAGGGGCGAGGTACCGTGGCCCATGTGATGCAGGAAAAGCCTGAACAGGCTATGGCCTATATCCTCAAACGAGGCGAATACGACAAGCGGAGCGAACCGGTTAAGCCAGGTACACCAGCGATGCTGCCACCCATGCCCGAAAAGTTTCCCAGGAACAGGCTCGGGTTGGCCCAATGGCTGTTGCAGGCCGATCAACCGTTGACTGCGCGTGTTACGGTGAACCGGTTCTGGCAGGAAGTTTTCGGCAACGGCCTGGTACGCACATCAGGAGACTTTGGCATCAGTGGAGAGGTGCCTTCGCATCCTGAATTACTCGACTGGCTGGCAGTGGAATTCCGCGAATCGGGCTGGGATGTGAAAAAGTTTTTCAAGATGCTGGTAATGTCGAACACCTATCGACAGTCAGCCCATATCACGCCGGAGCAACTGGAAAAAGATCCGTCCAATAAGTGGCTGAGCCGTGGCCCACGTTTCCGCATGGATGCTGAGATGGTGCGTGACAATGCCCTAGCAGTCAGCGGCTTGCTCGTTCGCAAGATCGGCGGGCCGAGCGTGAAGCCTTACCAGCCCATTGGGGTGTGGGAAGCCGTAGCGATGATTGGCAGCAACACCCGCGATTACAAGGCAGACAAAGGCGAAAACCTCTACCGTCGTAGCATGTACACGTTCTGGAAACGTGCCGCCCCGCCCGCCTCGCTCGATATCTTCAATGCTCCGAACCGCGAAACGTGCGCCGTGAAACGCGAACGCACCAACACGCCGCTGCAGGCCTTGGTCACATTGAATGATGTGCAGTTCGTGGAAGCTGCCCGCCACCTGGCAACCAATGCCATCAAAGCTGCAAAGACCAGCGATGAGCGACTGGAGTTCATCTCTCAGCGACTCCTTTCCCGCAGCTTCAAGCCAGATGAAAAGAAAGTCATCGAAGCCTCGCTGAAGGAACTCACCGAGTTCTATCAGAAGAATGAAGCCGATGCGAAGAGCCTGGTTGCCGTGGGGGAATCGAAGGTTGACGCTTCGCTATCTCCGCAGGAACTCGCCGCCTGGACGATGCTGTGCAATGAGTTGATGAACCTGGATGAGGTGTTGAATAAGTAGGGGGAGTGAATTATCGCAAGTAGACACAAGTCAGGTATCACATTCCATGTACACTGTGCCTTCGTCAGGATTATTTGAATTGAAGCGTTCGGCATGGTGATGAAGCTCAGAAAAGGCCACATATTTCTTTACTATGGTGATAACATGATTCAAAACAAAGTTGGAAAATCATTCATTTTGGTAATTCTGCTGCTATCAGCTCCCGCTTCACTGACTTGGGCCCAGATCAGCCTTGTTACAAGCCGACTTGCCTTGGGAGGTACTGACTTCATTGACTATAGTGTTCTCGGCCCTTCCGGAACGATTGTACCTAGTATTGTATCTGTGCAGTCAAACCAGGGAGCCACAGTGTTTATTTCTCAGGGTATGCAGTTCACGTTCTTGCGGCTTGACCAGGGCGATGGCTGGAATGGTAACTTCACATTTGGGGACCGGTTGTTGTATACCAACCGAACAAATGCTGATATTAGAGCGTCGATCTCGTGGAGCTTCGACCGGCCATTGACCGCGTTTGGATTGAACATCCAACCGAATTTCCTAGATTCCTTCGTCGCGCGTATTGACTTCTACAGTTCCCAAACCGTTGGTTTCATCGGTTCCGTTACGGCGGCTGGTACTTCCACAAATGCCGGTGACGGAAGCGCATTGTTCATCGGTGGCTTGAGCGGCAGTTCTGCTACCAATTTCACCTCGGTAGAGGTTCAATTGGTTGGCGTGGGATTTGGTCCGATCAGTAATTTTGCAGTTAACCAGACGGATTTTACGCGCACCGCTGTCATTCCTGAGCCGACTACCTTTGCTATGTTGGGAGTTACCATCTTTGCCGTTGTCGTTGTTCTCGTTTGGAGGCAGAGGTATCAGGAAGCAGAAAGATAACTTTGGGCTTCAAGGTATCTCGGAAAATTGACGAGGTCTCAACAGTAAGGTACTTTTCGCTAGAGCATAACTTTTAGCGGGAAAGTGCAATGGGAAAAACTGCTGTCAAATCGGAGACAATGATTCGGTTCAGCTGCATGAAGTGTCACAAGTTACTGAAAGCACCAACTCATCATGTGGGGGCAAGAACGAGTTGTCCGAAATGTGGCCTATCCCTCCAGGTTCCTGATAGTCATCCCGAACGGTCAACGTCTCAATCAGAAACTCTAGATACCGAATTCAATGAAGTTTCACCGATTTCTGAAAACCATCGTTCGTCAGTTGAATCTAATCGTGACACTGCTGTAAAGCCTCCACCGTTACCTCAAAGTACATCCAGTCCATCAGTTCCGCCTCCTTTGCCTAAGTCAGATAAAGCTGAATGGTTCTATTCCAAAGAAGGTAATCAACTTGGACCGGTTAGTGAGGGGCAGATTCAAGAACTGCTTCGAACTAATGCCATAACCAGAAATACACTGGTTTGGAAAAAAGGAATGAATGAGTGGGCCAAACTTGCGAACTGCAATGAACTTTCCATTGATTCATTTGCTCAAGTGGCTATTCAGATGGAAAACGAAGTGACGAGACAAGCAGCATGGCTATGGTCATTTGATGGAAGACCCTGGCTGATAGCCTTGGCGCCTTTGCTTGTAGTGTTCGTTGTCAACTTCCTTATCTTGAATGTTGTTGGTCTTATTCACTACCAATTGATGATTCTATTCGATGCCATTTTTGTTTATGGGTTGCTCTACTATGACCGCATGATGCTCATTAAGGAAGGGCACAGTACCAATATCCTCGATAAGTATTTGTTCTTCATCATTGTCTTAGGTCCCATTGGTTATCTGTATGCCCGATCCAGGCAATTTGGATTTCAGCAAAAGCACTGGATTGTCAGTATTGCAATTGTGACGTTGTTTGTTTTGCTCAGCAGTACAATGACAGGCTTCAACTTTGGCCACTACTCCTTTGCTTCAATAGGTTCGAGTTCGAACTACACCAGAGAACAATTCAGGCAGTTGATTGTTGGTAAATCTGTCGAAAAAGTGAAAACACTGTTAGGCAAGCCCTCTTTGACACAGGATTTGTCGCCTTTTGTTTTCTGGTATTATGAAAATATCACCTACGACCCTGTCTCAGGTAAACGTGATTTTCAAGTCCAACTATCGATAAAACACGGCATGGTTGAAAGTGTCAACTTCCTCTTCTAACTAACCCAAGCACAGAGATGAGTTTTCTGAAATTCCTGTCAGGGTGTCATGCATAATTTGGAGGTGATGCATGGCGTTCCAGCCATGGCCCCATGTCCACCCTGGAGCTTGGGGTGGGTATGGCATCCTTCACACCCAAAGAGACTTTGGAATAGGAGACAACAATTACTCAAGTGCAAGTCTCACACCGGTGGTATGCCAGGCCGGTGTTCTTTGTTGCCGACGTGAATCGGGCGCTGCATTTCTACCTCGACATGCTTGGCTTTGTGAAGCATTGGCATAGCGGTGACGGTACGGGCAAGGTGTGTCAGGTGAATCGTAGCGACTGTGAAATCATCCTTTGCAAGGATGCCAAACGTACCGACAAGGCACGATTATTTGTCGAACTGACAGCTGAGGGGCTTGCTGATTTTCGCCGTGAACTTACAGGACGTTCGGTTCCCCAGAGCCACTCATGGTGGGGCTACGATCTCATCCAGATTCACGATCCAGATGGGAATGAACTGCTGTTTCCGATTCCGGAGTGAAAAAGAGTTGCGTCGAAAGTAATATCGCTGCACAGAGTCTTCTTCACTGGGCATCGGCTGACTACGTCGTGTAACTGTTGTCGTTGCTCGCTGCTCAACTCGCCTTCCAGTGTCAGTGTGTAATTCATGATGTGGTGATCAGGATCAGTGCGATCCAGCTTCACTTCACAGATGACACTCTTGAGTGCAAGCTGATGTTTGTCAGCATACTTGCGAGCGGTGATGGTCATGCAGGTGGCGAGGGCTGCTTCCAATAGTTCATGTGGGCCAAAGCCTTCGCCTTTTCCACCTTTCTCCAGTGGTACATCAGCGAACGATGAATGGGTTCCATTCGTGAAGGGTGTCTGATACTCGATAGTCGCGGTGGTTGCACGAATCATGAAAGTGTTGCGTTTCGGTAGTGCCAATGTACTGCCATTAAACTAGCAAGTTGATGTGCGACGTAGAGGGGTAAAGCTGCTAAAACACTGCACCAGCCAGCAGGCCGAGCAGCTTGTTGAGCGGGAATACCAGCAAGAGAAGGGGCAGGCAGGGAATGCTTGTCATGATGGCTAACTGGATCATGACACGCATGCTGAAAGGGACTACTTTCATATTGCGGATATACTCAAAACTGCTGCCGAGGTCTGCCAGCGACTGGATATCAGCAGTGCCCAGCAACTTCTCATCTGCAGGTGGTTTACCGTCAATCCACTTGTCATGAAAGGCTCGGTTATATTGTGCTACGAACAGGCTGTATTTCCGGAGCCAGGCCAGGCGCGTACGAGAGAGCAGCGGCACGAAAACCAGTAAAGGCCCGAAGAAGACAGTTTGCACCAGGATCAGAACGACAACGAACTCCATTTTGAAAGACTCGATCTGGGCATCGTGAAAAACGATGAGGGAAGCGACCTCGGCACTGAGGACACAGCTGAGTGCAAACGCCAGTATTCCAAACGCATTATGAGCTGATCCGAGAAATCCCAGACCACCAGCCTGATCGGCATGCGTAGCGACAAGGTTGAGGTTCATCCGGGAAACTGTCCAGAGAAAACGTGTCCAGATGATGAGCCGCCACAGCCAGCGGTAAAGGAAGAACTGGATAATGGGTATGGCAACGATATGGTACCACAAGCCGGTGAGAGATTTGCCAAAGAAGAGGCTGTCATGCCTGTTGACCGAACGCCAACTGGCAATGTCGCTGCCATGAAACGTCTCCGCAGTCAGAAACCATGCGCCCAACACCGCCAGGCCGATGATGACAGCTTCCGCCCACTTGGATTCACGCCATCTGACAACATTGGCGATGGCCTGATCGAAGGCAGGGTAGTCTTCCGGCCGTACATAGCCTCCTTGAATGAACTGTAAACCTGCAGACCGTAGCCTTGGGCCAATGACAATTTCTGCAACGATCAACAGGGGAATGGCCAGGAAGAATCGGGTGAAGGTGCCAAAATCAAGCAGGAGAGAATGCCTGGGATCTGATCCGAGAGCTCGCCCCTCGAGCAATGCAAACATCAGTAGTGGAACCCAGGTGATGACGAGGAACGCGAGAATACGCGGACGGATGGATTTACCGATGTGCCAGTGCTGTACCAGTTGATGGGTGAACCGATACGTCGGTCCGCCACTCTCAAAGTAAAGCTCTGCATCATTCTTCAGGGCAGGGTTCATGATTGATGTTCCGAGCTAATCCTGTTCTTCGATGAAGACTTCGAGTTTTCCATCGCGAACGGCTTGGGTCAGAACTTGATAATCCTGTTCGCACTGATCGGCGTAAGCAATGGAAAAATCAGCGATGGCTCGATCGAACTTATCGCTTTCTCCGAGGTAGCCAGTGATGATGGCAGGTTGGCCGGAGCGTGCATGAGCATGGGCCAGGGTCCTCCCACACAGCCCTGCGTACTGGTTCATGACACTGGCAGTAAACAACTCGACAAGTGGCTTGATCTTCATGTCTTTCATCTGACGGACATAGAAATGTCGTTCAGCCTGACCTTCTGTCCAGCCAAGGAAAATATCACTCGCTGATTGCATCATCCTGCAACCATGAACGATACGTTGACCTTGATTCGCATGCAGACTCTTGCCTGCATAGGCTTCGAGGACGGAGGGACGTGCATGTTTGAATTGAAGGAAGAGTGGGTCATGCTCACTGGCCATCAGGAGCATGATGCCGCAGAAGGTCCCAACACTACCCACGCCAACTACTTTGTAGGCACAATCCATGACTTTGAACCGGTCGAGCAGTAGTTGCTTGTCTTCCTGAAGGGAAGCCCGGTAGCCAGCAAATGATTGCTGGAATTGACGTTGAATATCCTCAAGCCCCTTTTCCTGTTGATGAAAGATGAGTGGTGGGTTTTCCTTGATGACAGGATGAAGACCACCCGAGAGTGCAAGCTCCGGATACTCATGCTCCAGGACACTGCGTTCCCGGGCCTTGGCTAATCGCTTCTGCACTCGTTTGCGTGTTTGCTCATCTTCGATCTGCGTCATGATGTCCTTGACATCAATACTGTCGTACCAGATATCCATTACGGTCATTACGCTGTATTCCGCCATCCGTTTGCGATAGGATCGAACACAGCTTTGAACGGCATCTCTGGCGTTATTATCACTGAGACTGTTATCACGGCAGGCCAGGACGAAACTGGCAGCAAGTCGTTTGACATCCCATTCCCAGGGGGCAGGCAGGGTTTCATCCAGGTCGTTGATATCAAAGATGATGCGGCGTTCCGGGGTGGCGTACGAACCGAAGTTCATCAAATGGCAGTCGCCACAGACCTGTACCCGTATACCAGTGGCGGGCAGGGTAGCCAGGTCTGCCGCCATATTAAGGGCAGCACCACGGTAGAACGTAAAGGGCGACTTCAGCATACGACCGTGCCGGACGGGGAGGAGTTGGGCCATCCGTCCCTTGTTTGATTCCAGCATCATACTCAGTGGATCGGCACGATTTACGGTAGCTTGCCAGTCTGCGTGTGAGTGGCGTGGAAACTTGTCGCGCAGGCTCTTCCCCATCGCATAGAGCTCATCCAGCGTAGGGTGTGCTTTCAGGGAAGGGCTCGTTTCGAGGCCCATTTCTTTGCTGGTGGCTTTGTGTCTTTTGCCCATAGAAGTAACAGCGAGTTAGAGAGTACCTGCCCTGTTAGGCAGTTGTTTCAGACGAGGCTATCCACATTATGCCGTAATGCAAAAAACTGTGAAAGCATGTCAAGTACATTCGTGATGAATCAGACAAAACAATGCTGTTACAATCGGCTTCTCTTCCAAAGGTTCACAACTTGGGAAATTCCGTCATTAGTGCGTATGCATTGTTATTACTTGCAAATTGAAGTCACACCGGTACAGTTGCCAGTGGCCAACTGTTTACGCTGTCACCAATATTCTCGTTTAATCACCTTTTTGGAGCTGCATCATGCGTGGTCGATATTTCCTTCCTGCGACGATTGTCGCGGTGGGTACCCTTCTCGGCTGGCTAGCTGCCACTCAGCAGTGGACGTCGCTCTTCGCCCAGGATGGAAAAGCTCAGGCAGGCACCCAGTTGCCTCAACCCGATCCCCTTTTCAAAGGCAAGATTGGCGAGACCTACAAGGACTCTACCCCCAACTTCCCGATGCCCCTCAAGGCTGCCAAGGATAGCCCGAATGTCCTGCTCATCATGCTCGACGACGTGGGTTTCGGCATGTGCTCTACCTTTGGTGGCCCGGTACCTACCCCGCATATGGACAAGTTGGCCAACAACGGTTTGAAGTACAATCGCTTTCATACCACCGCACTCTGTAGCCCAACCCGCGGCGCTATACTTGCTGGTCGCAATCATCACACCATCGCCACCGGCGTCATCATCGAAATGGGCACAGGCTACCCAGGCTACACTGGCATCATCCCCAAGAGTACCGCTCTCGTCTCGCAGATGCTTCGCGACAATGGCTACGCCACCGGCATGTTCGGCAAATGGCACAACACCCCAGAGCCTGACATCAGCCCTGCTGGCCCCTTCGACCGCTGGCCTACCGGGCTCGGCTTCGACTACTTCTACGGCTTCAACCAGGGTGAAACGCACCAGTACTTTCCCACCATTTATCGGAACACTACCTGGGTACCACAGCCCAGGACACCCGAGCAAGGCTACCACTTCACCGCAGATATGACCGATGAAGCCATCGCCTGGACTCGCAACATCCGGGCTGCTGATCCTGAGAAGCCCTGGTTCAACTACTTCAGCACTTCGGGCGTTCACGCTCCACACCATGCTCCGAAAGAATGGCGGGAGAAGTATGTTGGCAAGTTCGATCATGGCTGGGATAAGCAGCGAGAACTGACGCTGGCGAAACAACAGGAAATGGGCATCGTCCCCGCTGGCACCAAGCTGACACCTCGGCCCAAGGAAATACCAGCCTGGGATACCCAGTCTGCTGATGCCAGGAAGGTCTACTGTCGGCTGATGGAAAACTATGCAGCCTACATGGCATACACCGATTTTGAAGTAGGTCGATTGATCGAGAGCCTGCGAAACTCTAGCGAGTTGGATAACACGCTGGTCATGTATGTCGTAGGTGACAACGGCGCCAGTGCTGAGGGTGGTTTGGAAGGCACCTTCAGCGAGATCGCCAGCCTGATTGGTATTCAACTGGGTTTGGAAAGCACTATCAAACGGATGGATGAAATCGGTGGCCCTTCCAGTGAGCCCCACGTTCCCGTCGGATGGGCTTGGTCAATGTGTGCCCCGTTCCAGTGGACCAAGCAGGTCGCCAGCCACTTTGGTGGCACCCGCAACCCGATGGTGGTTCACTGGCCCAAGGGCATCAAGGCCAAGGGTGAGATTCGCAACCAGTTCCATCACTGCATCGATGTGGTACCTACGATTCTGGAAGCGTGCAAGATTCCTGAGCCCAAGGTGGTCAATGGCATCCCGCAGAAGCCGATTGAAGGCATCTCCATGGTTTACTCGTTTGATGATGCCAATGCCAAGGACCGCCGCACGACCCAGTACTTTGAACTAGCCACCAACCGGGCCATCTACCACGATGGTTGGGTAGCCTGCAGCAAATATGGTCTGCCTTGGGTAACGATGGGCCGAGGAGATGGGTTTCTCCAGGCACCATGGGAACTCTACAACGTCAATGAAGACTTCAGTCAAGCGGACAACCTTGTTGACAAGAACCCGGAGAAGCTGAAGGAGTTGCAAGCCAAGTTTGTGGAAGAAGCGACGAAGTACGGTGTCTTCCCGCTCGATCCCCGATTCTCGGAACGCATGGATCCGAGCTTGCGGATGTCCGGGACACCGAAAACCCAATGGATCTACTACGGCAACAACGTTTGGCTGCCTGAACCGATTGGCCCACAGACTTTCCCTCGTCCCCACACCGTTACTGCTGAGCTTAACATCCCCAAGGGTGGCGCTGACGGTGTGATCACTTGTGCCGGTGCTTTCTCCGCAGGCTGGTCGCTCTATGTGAAAGGTGGCAAGCCGGTCTTCCACTATACCTTCTTTGAAATTGCTGACGTGACCATTCCGTGCACCGAAGCACTTCCCGAAGGAAAGGTAACACTGAAGACCGAGTTCATCCCCGATGGTAAACCAGAAGGCAGTGGTACCCTCAAGTTTTACATCAATGGCAAAGCGGCTGGTGAAGGGAAGATCATTCGCTCCTCTTTCCGACACGGTCTCGAACCCTTTGAAGTCGGTCGCGATTCGATTACTCCAGTCTCCCCCGACTACAAAACACCGTCACCCTTCACCGGGACGATCGACAAGATTACTTTTGAGTTGATCAAATAACATCGTGGATTAACGAGAGGCCGGTGATCTGCACCGGCCTTTTGCTTCAGCACATGCTTCTGAGACTTTCACCATGAATTCGCAACGTCTGTTGCTGGCAAGGAAGTCGCTAAGGGGCGCATCGAACGGACGATTCCCATCCGTATTGCCCTGGATGAGACGCTTGATATCGGTGAAGACTGCGGCACACCGGTCAATCTCACTTACGATGTGTCCTTCAAGGTCACGGGCAAGATCGAGAAGGTTACGATTGATCTAGGCAAGTAAAGCGAACTATAATCATGAACCTGCACGATACATTGCTATCGTGCGTAAACGCCAGCACGTTTCGTTGATGTTTCCGATATTGGTACGTTCCCGAAACACATTCAACTGGATTTTCTTTTGCGTGTTACGTTAGAATAAACTCACGAGGAAATGCATGCTCAGCAAAGAAACCATTGAATGGTATCGCCAGATGACGCCGAGCGAACGGCTTCGTCTGACGTTGATCGCCATTCGCCAGAATAAGAAGTACCTCTACCGGGGCACGCCGGAAGAGATAGTCAGGCGGTTCGAGGTGATGAGTCGTAAAAAACGGGAAAGCAACGATGCATTGATGAAAGGGCTGATGGAAGCTGAGGCCAGAAGACATGAATTTGGATATTGAACAGATGCTGATGATTTTGTTATAAGATACCGTTCCTGGATAATAATTTGCCAGTCAGACACAGTATCAAAAAAGTGCAGATTATTAAATGCAGTGTTAAACCTCGAGATCCCAATAGAAATCGCATAGAGATGCCGTTAAACTCAAGATTCTTCCTGTATGCGTAATGTGTGAGATTCTTTGAAAAAATGATACAGAGTAAAAGAATAACAATACCTGCTATATCTATGACGTTCTGCATTGCCAGGGACTCGGGGATTTGCAGGAAGTTACCGTGTTGCACTGTCGCATAATCCTGTCTCCGCGATCTGCATTGCTCTGAGTACAGAGCAGTGCCACACAGCTTGCCATTTCGGGTTAGGTGGCCCTGCTTCACGTACTCGTTAAGCAGAGCTCTGGCCGAATTGTCCAACTACACCAAGTGCAGTTCCGTAGGCAATGACCTTCCGGCATGGTTGTGCCGGTCATCAAACTGGTCGATCCGCACCGCGCCCTTGGGGAACCGGGCGATCACGTCCAGTTCGCCACCCAGAGCTGAGACGATCTTCCTCAGCGTGGAAATCTGCATGTCGGACTGGCTTTCCAGCTTGGAAAGGCTTGGTTGCTTGATACCCAGGGCGGCTGCAACCTCCCGCTGGCTCTTGCCGGCCAGTTTCCTGACCTCGCCAAGAAGTAGTTCGCCGAGTAGTTCCCGTGTGCGTAACGCTGCCCGCATGCGTACTCGCTTGCTTGTCATCCGTTTCACTAATCCGTCATAAGACTTGGACATGTCCAAACTTCAAGGTTGTTGCAACTTGCCACATTCTGAAATAATAGCCTTATGGCTATGTTTTGGCAATAGCTTTAAGGCTATATCACTTCGCCAGCGTCTTCAACAACGTTCCATTCTGGCCATTGTAAATGCGTACGATGCCTTCTTCGCCGCCGGCGGCTACCAGGCTGCCATCGGCACTGGCGGCAACGGCTTGCAGAAAATCGTTGGCTCCGGCATAGTTGCGCACATTGCCGCCGTTGTCGATGTTCCATTGCCGCAGGCCCGCATCGCCACAGGCGCTGATGACCATCGGTGCGGTTTTCAGAACCGAAAGTCGGCTGATCTGCTTGGCATGTCCGCCGATGGTGCGAATCTGTTCGCCTTTGCCAAAGTCCCAGACCTTGAGCACGTTATCTGCACCGGCTGAAACGAGAACGTTGCCATCAGCACGCCAGGCGACATCGAGCACATGATGCGTGTGGCCTTCAAAACTGCGGAGTTGCTTGCCTGGCGAAACCAATGACAGATCAATCGACTTCAGATAGTGCAGAGTTTCAAAGTCAGCACTGGCAGCAGCGGCGGGTGATGTCCAGGGGGTGAGCATGGAGGCAACTGCAGCGGTGGCATGGGCTACCGATTCAGGACGTAGCACTGGTTGCACTGCCCAGACTTTGACGAACTTGTCGGCACCTGCACTCGCCAGCATCTTACCATCCGGACTATAACGGATGCCAAAGACGGTATCGCTGTGCGGCGTGGTCAGCGTGAGTGCTAGTGTGCCTTTCTGCAGATCGAAAATAATCACTTCGCCATCAGCAGTGGGTGCGCCGCCTGCGGTTGCAAGATACTTGCCGTCGGGGGAAAGATCGAGTGCAACCACGCGATCTGAAAAGCCTGTCAGCTTGCGAAGAACGGCACCTGTTTTGGTGTTCCACTCGACGACTTCCTTGTAGCCACCACTGTAGAGCTTTTCGCCATCGGCGCTGAACACCAATGCCTGTACCAAGTCCATTTGCGATTGTTTCACTGGCTGGTTCTTTTCATCTTTGAGTGCAGGGTCGATCAACTGTTTGAGAATGTCGCCTTTATCAACGTTGTAAAGCGTAATAGATGGGCCACGGCCAACCGCGAGAGTTTTCTTATCTGAAGTGAGTGCCATCGCAACGACGGGTTTAACGCGCTCTGCCATCTTCAGGAGTTTGATGCTTGCGGCTGGTTTTGTTGAAATTGCACCACTGCCCTTGGCCCCTTGCTGAATCCAGGCTTTAAGCAAAGCCAGTTCCTGAGGTGTCAGTGGCTCTTCATCGACTGGCGGCATGACCGGTTTCTGGGTGTGGCCTGAGAGCTTGATCAGCATGCTTTCTTCAGGTTTACCTGCGATGAAAACCGGGCCGTTCTTGCCACCCTTCTGCATGGCTTCGTAACTGCTGAGGTCGAGCCGGCCTTTCTTGTTGGCACCGCTGTGGCAGGTGGTGCATTTGTTGTCGAGAATCGGCTCGACATGTGTAGCGTAATCGATAGCTCCACCCTGGTAAGAGACAACTGCAATCGGTTTGAGTTTGACATCCTGTTTGTCTTGTGCCTGAATGAGTGAACAGGATATGCAAAGAAGGAACAGCACAAGCCAGCGCATGAGCAACACTCCAACGGCGGGGAAAGCAGGCAGAAAACCGGCAGTAAAACTGGCAGATAACTTTAATATATCAGCATTTTCCGCAAGTGATAGTGCCAGTCGCAACAAGTGCCATTTGAACTTGAATCAATCTGATGGAAACAAACGGTTTCTCTGGAAGTTTAGGCAAAACATTCGGATCGTAACGATGATTCCGACTTGGGGAGGTAAGGAAAGCTTGCGCTTTCTATCAATCACTCCACCTTTTCCTGTCAGCTAGACGATATGGATTGCGAGGCTCTTGACATCTGTACGGTCAAGTAGCGCTGCTGCGCAACCGTTCGACGTTGGTTGCTTTGCAGGGAAAAAAGAGGGGTTTCACCATGTCATCACGCTGGTTACACCTGGGCTTGCTGGTGGTTGTTGTCATACCTGGACAATGGGTCCTGGCACAATCGCCTCGAAGTGATCGCGACAGCGGTTTGCTTCCGCCGGTGGTGCAGGTGGTGGCACGTGAGCCAATGGACGAAGTAGAAGTCGTGGTGGAACTCATCAAGGAGATGCCCCGTACGCGCGAAGAGCAGAAGCCCAAACAGGAACTGCCTGAGAACTTCAAGGTCATCAAGGTGAAACGCGATAAGACTGATGAGCCAACCAGCATTGTCAGTCACGAGACCACCAAAACGGAAGTCAGCAAGACAGTCGAAAAGAAACCCGTCGTAACCAAAGTGCCCGTGGAAGCCAAGTCCAAGGAAGAACCGCTGCATTTTGTTCCTATCGAGAAGCAGAAAGCGGTCAATACTACACCCACAGTTGCGATGGAACCGCAGCCCCGCCTGGTCAAGGTGCCAGTGAGGGAACATGCAAGCTATGAAATGACTCTGCCAGATCTGGCGGTTCCCGAACCCTGGTCGCCACAGGTGGCATTGCAGAACGGTGAGATTTGTACATCGTGCGTTCCGACCCTGGCAGATTCGAATATCGGTTGGATTGATTCAGCTATACCTGGAACTAATGTGCGTTTGCGATTTGATGGACGCTGGCGCAATCGCTATCCCGATCGTGCTGAATTCTTCACCGCCCGCAGTAAGCAGTATTTCGATGGCACTAACATTGATGGCCGTGGCTTTGAAGTGCCCGAAAGCAACATTGATATGATTGAAGCTGTGCCATATGTGGAATGGGCATTCAGCCAACGGGCGAGCGTATTCTTTGAAATGCCACTCCGCTACATGGATCCGCAGGAAAACCCCGCTGCATTCGGTGGTGGCGACTTCAACTTCGGTTTCAAGTTCGCATACTTCTTCATGCCTGAACAAGTACAGACGTTCCAGTTGCGATTGATCATGCCCACTGGCGCCGAAGGCCGGGGATTAGGAACGGGACATGCCGTGATTGAACCGAGCTTCCTGATGTGGCAACGACTGAGCGAGAAGTTTGTTCTGGAATCAGAATTCCGCAACTGGATTCCCGTGGGTGGCACCAATTACTCAGGCTACACGCTGCGATATGCTTTGGGGTTGAGCTACGACTGGTACCAGGGTGACAACTGGTCGATCAAGCCAGTGACCGAGTTGATCGGTTGGTCCGTGCTACGAGGTTATCAGTCCGACTTCATTGACAGTCTGCCGACCTTCCAGACAACGGGATCAGCACAGGGAACCATCATCGAATGGGCCTGGGGTGTGCGTGGGACAGCATATGCTAACTGTGACTGGTACTTGGGCTACTCTTTCAACGTGACCGACAAGAGCTGGTTCGAAGACAATATCCGGCTTGAGATGCGCTGGAGATTTTAGTCAATACTCAGTTAATAGGGGTGGTGGCACCGACATTCTTGTCGGTGCGCACAGACAGGAATGTCTGTGCCACACGATACAGTGATCAGGTAACTTTCAAAATCACCTTACCTACATGGCTGCCTGATTCGAGTCGGGCATGAGCTTGCGAAGCCTGGTCCAGCGGGTAACAGGTATCGATTACCGGTCGTATTTTTCCTGCCTTCACCCACGGCCAGACGTGTTGCCTGACCTGTTCCACCAGGCGGGATTTCTCTGCAATGGATCGAGGCCGTAGCAGTGAGCCGGTAATTGTTAATTGCTTCCGCATCATCATGCCGATGTCGAGTTCTCCATTGGCTCCGCCGCGGGTTGCAATCGTGACCAGTCTTCCCTGATAAGTGAGTGCGGCAAGGTTGCGTGATAGATAGCTGCCACCGACAATGTCGAGAATGACGTTCACACCCTTGTTAGTGGTGAACTCCATCAGTTTTTCCACGAAGTCTTCTGTCTGGTAATTGATGACGTGCGATGCTCCCAATGACAGACACATACCACGCTTGTCATTTTTTCCTACGGTGCAATATACGGTGCAGCCATGCGTTTTCGCCATCTGGATTGCCGTGGTGCCGATGCCGCTGGCTCCGCCGTGAATGAGGATTGATTCGCCGAGCTGCAGTCTGGCCAGTTCAAAAACATTGCTCCAGACCGTGCAGCAAGTTTCAGGGAGGGCTGCAGCCTGTTCGGGTGTTGCAGGCTGCATGGCTATCTCAGGCCAAGGTAAACACTGTCCCACGGGCACAGCTACATACTCAGCGTAGCCACCGCCACTTAATAACGCCGCTACCTTGTCGCCTCGTTTCCAGGATGTGACATCACCCGCAATAGCTTCAATGATGCCTGCCACTTCAAGCCCCGGTATTTCTGCCGAGACACCAGGAGGCACAGGATATTTGCCTTTGCGTTGCAGCAGATCGGCCCCGTTGACTCCGGCAGCCTGCACCTTAATCAGCACTTCACCCGGTTGGAGTTCAGGCACCGGTCGTGGTTCGATCTTCAGCACATGTACATCACCCGGTTGAGTGATGATACAGGCTTTCATGGTAGTTGGGGGCATGATGCGGATTTCTGTCAAGAGGAGGACAATAATATTCTATCATTGCTCTTGCGAGAGTAATGGGTGTTTGGTACGCCAACGCCCGCATGGCAGAAGACGGTTTCATCCTGCTGCGTGCACAACTATAATGACGACATGCAAACGAAGCGTCCGTTAGTGAAAGAACTGGTGTTTCAGGCATACACCCGGCCACTGCATCCGGAGTTGTTTGAAATTCGTGCGCGCGAACGGGTACAGAAACTGGGCCACGATGTGACAGCACAGTTGACTGCAACGGGTCATGTGGTGATCTGGAAATCACAAGGCCGTTACCTGACGGAAGTGTTGACCGCTTCAGATATTTTACTTCCAGCCCGTCGCTTACTTGAATATCGCGTGCTCTCTGGTTACGGGCCTGTCTACATGGAAGTGCCAGCGCGAGGCAACCAGCCTGGCTATCATTATCATGCCTGCTTTCAAAGCGAGGAGTTAGCCTGGCCCGATTTCTGCCGTGCTCACGATGAGATTGAATCGGATGCAAGAAAGCGTGGCATGCTGGTGCGCTTGCCGGTGAAACGTGAACGATCCTATCCGCCGTTGGGATTCCTGGTTTTAGAAGGGCACCCAGAGTGCCTGCTTATCCATGCTTTCCACACTTTTCCAGATGAACGAAAAATCGTGAAATCACAATCGTTGATAGAATTCCAGAAGTCTGGTGAGTAAATGGTGAAGCAACCATGAGTCTGTTCGATTATTTGATTCCCACCCCTTGACAGAGTCTGTTAGAATATTGACACTGAAATCTTTAGGTCTACTGTCAGGAACGGTGCATGGTTCCCCTGTTTTGTCCGCGCTGTCAGCGGGCGAATCCTCCGGAAGCGTTGTTCTGCCATTTCGATGGCACGGGGCTTCGCACCGGAACCGATAGCAAGCAGGCAACGAACACTGCACTGGGCCGTGAGTTTGTTTTCCCATCTGGAAGACGTTGCCGATCATTCGATGAATTGATCAGTGCCTGTTCACTGGAATGGCCAGCTGCCCGCAGCATGTTACAGCAGGGTGGAATGCGACAATTTCTGGCCAGCATTGGTCGCATGGATCTGGCACAGCAGGCCGATAAGGCTGCAGCCCATATCGATCCTGATCTGGGGCTTGATCAGTTGCTTGCCGCTTTTCCCTCTAAGGACGTTATTCAGCCCAAGCTCGATATTTCTCCTCGCCGACTGCATCTGGGGACAGTGCGTGCAGGCGATTCGCGAGACATTCAGTTACAGGTGCTTAATCGAGGCGCAAGATTGCTGCACGGCATGCTGGAAGTGCGTGGCGAAGGATGGCTTCGTGCCGGTTCGGATGGTGGCGGCCCTCCGAATGGCAAAGTGCCCATCAAAACCGGGCAACAGCAGAACTGTCCACTGCATATTGAAACTCGCGGGTTGCCAGCCGGGCAGCAATATGCAGCAACCCTTGCAGTCATGACCAATGGTGGCACTGCAGAAATCCCCGTGACGTTTGATCTGGCATCAATTCCCTTTTCACAGGGAATACTGGCTGGTTGCGATTCACCAAAAGACCTGGCATCACGCATGAAGGATGCACCCAAGCAGGTTGCCCTCCTCTTGGAAAAAGGCGATGTCGAACGCTGGTTTACCCAGAATGGCTGGCGTTATCCGGTACAGGGGCCGCCTGCACAGGGTGTTGCAGCAGTTCAACAGTTTTTCGAAGGCATGGGGCTATCCAAACCACCGGTTCTGAAACTGAATACGGATCATCTTGCACTGGAAGCCAGGTCTGGAGCTGTGGTGCAGGCACAGATCAAGCTGGAAACTTCTGCCAAGAAATGGGTCTATGCCTTTGCTGAATCGAACGTCTCCTGGATACAGATTCTCACGCCCCTGACCTGTGGCGGACAATCATCAATACTGGATATCGTGGTTCAAACCCGCGGGCTGGCTCCGGCAACTACGCACACCGGTACTGTCAATATCGTGGGCAATGGCGGACAACGTCTGCAGGTGAAAGTGACCGTAGCTATCACAGCAGCGCTGCCGGTGATGCAGAGATTTTTGCAGCCGGTCGTGGCCGGTTTTCTGGCTGGGATGATCGCCAGGCTGTTCTGCATCCTTCCCGATATGGCAGCACGGTATGGGACATCGCTGCCCGTAAGCAGCTATGTTCAACGATTCACGCTTCTAACTTTCTGGATTGTCATTCTGATTTTCTGGTACGGTATCCGTCAGCAAGGGAAACTGCGTGATTATGTGTCTGCTGCCATCACGGGTGGTTTTGCAGGATTGATCGGCATGAGCACCTTGGCCCAGATGATGCTATTTCTGGATGAGTTAGCCTCATGGGGTGATTGGCCTGGTTCAGCGGTATTATCGTGGAGCCTGCTGGGTGCCGGTGTCGGGCTACTGATTTCATTGTGCGGACAGCGTGGCAGAGCCATGATGACCGCAGTCAGTGAGTCTCTGGGCAAACTGGCGGGATGGATCCGCTGGAAACCATTAGCTCATTTTTTGGGAGCTTAGGAGACTGTTGAATAGCCGTGGCAGGGTTATTCGGTATTCCGAATGACCCTGCTGGATTTGCAAAAAACCGGCAGTTTGCAGGGTCATACATGAGTACATGTATAACCTTGCCACATCTGTCGGCTTTTCATCAAACGACATGCACTTTTTTTTAAGCAAGATCAGCAGTGATAGAGCGAATAACGAAACGAGACATTTTCCAAGAAGAGGAATTGCCATGCCTGCCAGGATACATCTAGAACGCATGCTCCATCGCAATAGTGTGGCGGTACGAGGCGATTCCATTGCCAGCTATGCTTTGGTTAAAGTGATCCCTGCGGGGGATGGCAGTGCACCGATGATGCCCGTCAATCTGGCCCTGGTGCTCGATGTTTCAGGAAGCATGTATGAAGAAGATGGAACGGGCATCAGCCGACTGAAACGAGTGCAGCAGGCGGCACTGGAAGCAATCCCCTTGTTGCGTCCTTCCGACACGCTGACCATCGTGGCCTTCGGGCATACTTCTGCGGTAGCATTGCCTCCCACGCCACTCACGCAACTGGCAGCAATCGAAAAGACCATCAACACTATTGACCGGTTTGAAATTGATCCGGGCGGCACGGCCATGGACAAAGGTTTGCAACTGGCACTCGAACAGCTACGCGGCGTCAAAAAAGAGAACACGCTGACACATGTGCTGCTGCTCACCGATGGTGAAACTTCGGGTGAACAGAATTGCCGGGAACTTGCCAAGTCGATGGCAGACAGCAAGGAACAGTTGACGGTGGTAGGAGTAGGCACCGAATGGAATGCATCACTCGTGAAAGACCTGGCGCAACTGAGTGCTGGAAAATGGTATTACGTGGATGAAGCCAGGAAGGATGATACGCAACGGGTCTTCCTGGAGGAGTTTGCCCATCTGCGATCCACGGTCTTCCGCGATGTCAAACTGCACATCAAGCCGATGAAAGATATTCGCGTCAAGCGCTGCCGACTGGTGTTGCCTGAAATTCGTGAACTGACACTCGATGGTTTGGAAGAACGTCATCTGATCGCAAACCTGGGCACGATGGAGCGTGACAAGCCGACACGATATGTGCTGGATTTAAGTCTGCCTCAGCGTCCCGATGGCCAGTATGTCATTGCCCAGATTGAAGTGAGTTATGTCACCTCGGAAGGCCCCGGTACGACAGGCCTAGTGCCATTGCAGATTACTTACAGTCTTGAATCGCCGAGCTATGTAAATGCTGAGGTAGCCAAGCATATCGATGAAGTGCAGATATTTGAACTCTCCAATAATCTTCAATCTGCACTGGAATCTTCCAATACCGATGAAGCCAAGCGACTGGCCCAGGCCATTGAGCGCAAGGCGACTGTGCTGGGGCCACGCGGAGCCAAGAAAACCATGCTGGCAAGGCAGGCCCTGGCCGAACTGGATGGCGGTGGCAAGGTTTCGAAAAAGACCATGCTGGCACTCGATGACAGTGCGCGACTTGCGGAAGAGATGCCAATACCTTAATCTGAGAACTAACAGGACATCTAAAACACCACTGCGGAATTCGCTTCATGATTACATGCCAATATTGTGCTTTCAAGAACGAAGATGGAACCCTGTTCTGCGAGCGCTGCAAATCGGATCTGCAACTTCAACCGGAGGGTAAGAACATGTCAGATGAAACGAGCGTACCTGTCACGGTACCTTTGAATGACATACCCATGGCAGAGCCGCTGACTGACACCAGCAGCTACGAAGCGGTGAAGACCCTCAATGTCGAACAGGCACAGCATCAGATGGAGACCAGCAGTTTCCCGCCGATGCAGGTTGAAGTTACCGATACTATTCCGACTGCTGATCCTGTATCTGCTCCGTCTCTGACCACGCCGAAGCTGATTGTGATTCGCGGTCAGAAACTCAATGTGGAATATCCCATCTACACGGGCGAAAACTACATTGGCCGTACCGATGAAAAGCCGGTCGATGTCGATCTGGAAGATCAGGAATCAACCGAGCGCATCTGGTGTTCCCGCCAGCATGCCCGCATTGTTTCCTCGGAAACCGGACTTAGCATCGAAGACCTGGGCAGCCAGAACGGCACCTTTGTCAATCGAGCCCGTATCTTCCCTGGCCAGGTCAGGCCGCTAGTCAACGGTGATGTCATCCAGGTGGGAACAGTGCAACTGAAACTGAAGATGTAGTTATGCCTATCCTGACGCGGTGCGAGCATTGCCAGAAATTGGCCCGGGTGGCTGACATTTTTGCTCAGCGTCAGGTACGCTGTCCGTTCTGTAAGCAGATATTCACGGCACGAACCACAGAAGATGAACTGCCCACGGCAGTACGTCCGCAAGGCAGTACGCCACAACTTGCCAGTGGCGTGGTTCTGCCTCGCCCGGCTGATTCCTCGCAGCAGCTCACTGCACTCAATGGTTCAAGCTCTTCTATCCCAACAAGCTGTCCAACCTGCAAGATTGCGCTCAAGAATGGCAGTTGTTCGCAGTGTGGCTGGGTGCCACGTACCAATGGCGTATCGATTGATGCGGAAGAGCAGCCACTGATCTGTACCAACCCGGCTTGTGGCACTGCCAATTCCCGTCAGGCTCGGTACTGTGCCCGCTGTCAGGCCATGCTGCCCAGCCCGACTGGAACCGTACTTCATGATCGTTACCGGGTGGATAGACTGCTGGCAATTGGTGGTTTCGGCGGTGTCTACCTCGCTCACGATGTGAAAGCCAACCGGCCTGTTGCCATCAAAGATATGCTGGCAGCAGACCAGGCGGAGTTTGCAACGCGTTTGAACTTTTTCCGCCGCGAGGCAGAAATCCTGAGATTGCTCGAGCATTCGCCTATTGTTCCCAAAGTTTTCGACTTTATTGAAGATGGCCAGTCGGCACATCTGGTTATGGAGTACATCCCAGGCAAAGACCTGCTCAAGATTCTGGAAAGCCAGGGGCATCGTCCGTTTCCGGTTGATCTGGTGATCACCTGGGCCAAGCAGATTTGTGATGTTCTGACTTTGCTCCATTCCCAGCAGCCCAGCATCATTCACCGCGATTTGAAACCTGATAACATCATGTTGCTGGAGGATGGCACCAATATCCGGCTGATTGATTTCGGCACGGCACGGGAACTCGGCAAGACAGCCCGAAGCCGGGTTGCGGCCAAAACCAGGGTGTATACCGAAGGGTACGCTCCGCCGGAACAGGTCATTGGCAAGCCGGAATTACGCAGTGATTTGTTCGCATTAGCGGGGACACTTTACCAGCTTCTCACCGGAAAAGCGCCGGAAGGGCAGTACACAGCACTGGAATTGCGTGATATGCTTATGGCACCGGAAGGGAAAATACCTCCGGAGCAGCGCTGGCTGTACGAAATGATCGCGACTAACCTGGCGGAAGATGCCAACGACCGGTACTTTTCAGCCAGGGAATTCAAGACAGATTTGCAGCGGCGTGCGGTGACCGTGTCTACAGCCTGCCCGGCTTGCAGACATGTCAACAAGGTGCGGGAGCCACATTGTACCCAGTGTGCTGCCCCTTTAACCGAGCCGATGCACGGTTGTGTCACTTGCGGGAAGGTGAATCGCCAGGGATCACGTTTCTGCACGCAATGCGGCGGTCGGCTGCGTTAATCACGAGGATATGCGGTGCCTACTTCCCCACAGAATGATCCTCCTCCCAGCCGGGGTGGCATCTGGAATCGTCTGTGGGCGCCTCGTCTTGAATCAAAGTCTGATGAAAATGCTGTACCGGGTTCCAGTGGTGATGTGGAAATACCCGCAGATGCACTCGCACCCATCTGGGATTCAGCAACGGATACCGCTCACCTGCATCCGGTAGCATCGCCAACGGAAGCTCTGGAACCATCTGAGATTCCCATTCCTTCGATCCCGGTGCCGGTTTGTCCAGCCTGTTCTGCAACACTGGATGAGAAAGCGACCTATTGCCTGGAATGCGGCCTGGTCCTGCCGAAGGAAAAAATGGAACCGCTCCCCGCAGCGATAAGGGTGGAGCCTGCGCCAGACTGGCATGAACGCTACAAGCCAGAACAGCCGCTTCCGAGTCGGCCCAGTGTGCAGCGGTGGCTGGCATTGGCGAGACAGGAAAAAAGTCCGAAGCAGGTTGAAGTTTATTACTCGCTCAAACGCTCCGCTGTGACCGAGCAGGAAATCGCCACTCCGGAAGATGAAATGGTGAACCTGCAGGCACCGCTCAAGCAACTGCATAGTGGCTCAGCTCCGCTGCCTGTTTCCGCTGAATCGCTCCATTGGCCGGGAGCACACTGGCTTCACCAGATGATCCAGAAGTTGCCAGCAGTCATGCCAGCCATTCGGGAGTTTACCGAAGAAGAAGCTGCAGAAATTCTGGTGATTGATCCGCCAGAAGGAACCAATCTTTGGGATGCCTGGGAAAAATCGCCTACCCTGGTAGATCGCTTCCGCTGGCTTGCCGAGATTGCAGAGTTGCTGCAGAAACTACATCAGCATAACGTGGTGATGGAGGCGCTCCGGCCTGAAATGTTTGTCGTCAATGCCGGTGGCCATATCGTGCTTGCCGATTTGACGGAACTGCTGCCTATACCTGTTCCCTCCATAGCACAGATGAAAGGTGCGTTGTCCACTGCGCCGGAACTGGTGCTGGCCCCGGAACTGGCTGATGCCAGCGTGGACTTGTATCCCTTCGGCGCTTTGGTTTACGCCCTGCATCATGGCAGGGAATTGACCGATCTCGATTTTGATGCGTACGGAGTGCCTCGCTCGTTTGTCAGCATCTTTCCCGATGGACATCCCCTCTTTACCCAAGTGGTACTGAAGACGTTTACCCGTTTTGTCGAGCAGCGATACCCAACCCAGGAAGATGACCCTGACCAGACAGGGTTTACAGAACTGATCGCTCAATTGCGGGCAGGTGAACGTTCAGCCCAAGCGTTGCGCTACGATGCAGTAGGCTGGTCTTCCACGGGGCTGGCACGGGCCACAAATGAAGATGCCTTCGCAGTCTTTCATGCCAGTGCTTACGAGCAGGATCGCTGGGGTGACCAGACCATGGTTATCCTGGCTGATGGCATGGGTGGATGCAATGCCGGCGAAGTGGCAAGTGCGATGGCCATCAACACCATACGGCGTGAGCTTTGCAGCAGAGATCCGTGGAAGGTGTTCCACGATCAGGATCCCAGTCTGCCAGTGGTGGTTGAGGAAGAGAAAATTCTCGAGATGATGCACGACGCAATTGAGACCGCGAATTCCACCATTCACACGGCGGCTGAGCAGGGGGATGGTACGCAGATTGGCATGGGCTGCACCTGTGAAGTCGGTTTCCTCATGCAGGGTAGGCTGTACATGGGGCATGTGGGTGACAGTCGAACATACCTCTATCGCGAGGGCGCCATCCGTCAACTGACGCAGGATCAGACACTGGTCAATCGCCTAGTTTCGATGGGTGTTATCAATCAGGAAGAAGCAATCAATCATCCGCGTCGACATGAACTCGATCAGGCCTTGGGTTCATCACATCCGGTGCAGATACAACTCATCAGTGAGCCGTTGGAGGTAGGCGATGCCCTCATTTTCTGTTCGGATGGCTTGACAACGCATGTCAATGATCGTTCCATCAGCGAAGTGCTGCGTAACACAGCATCGGCAGAAGCAGCAGCACGACGACTGGTCAACCTCGCCAATGCCCTGGGTGGCAGTGATAACGTGACGGTGGTAGTAGTGCGGGTGGCGTAAAGTGTTATGCATCGCCTGGTAATACATGA
This sequence comes from Planctomycetia bacterium, assembly GCA_016795155.1. Lineage (NCBI taxonomy): Bacteria > Pseudomonadati > Planctomycetota > Planctomycetia > Planctomycetia bacterium. The sequence continues at coordinate 29,426 of JAEUIE010000024.1, forward strand.
ATCATGTAAGCAACTGTATTCCTTGACAATTCTTGGCATCAAGATGGTTAATTTGAATGTGAACCGCCAGGAAGCTCAGTTGCTGCATGGAATCATTCCTGCAGTTCGAACAACCCATGACTCCCAACAGTGTTCAGCTACACTAACTGGGTTGGAAACATGGGAAAACATATGTCGTATATAGCTAACAACCATCCTGGAGCCCTTTTGCGCCAGGCCTGGCAACAGGGCACCGTTCAAATCCCCGGTGTTTACAATCCGCTGGTGGCACGATTGGCTGAACAAGCCGGATTTCAGGCGATCTATCTATCGGGTGCAGCCCTCTCGGCATCGATGGGGTTGCCTGATGTGGGGCTGGTGACTCTTTCAGAGTTTGTCGATTTCGCACGTGGTATCACCACAGCCTGCTCGTTGCCACTCATCTCTGATGCTGATACCGGCTTTGGTGAAGCGCTGAATGTTGAACGAACGGTACAGCAGTTTGAGGCAGCGGGGGTGGCAGGCATTCATCTGGAAGACCAGGTGATGCCTAAACGCTGCGGACATTTATCAGGCAAGAAACTCGTTAGCCTCGAAGAAATGGCAGCGAAGGTACGTGCAGCAGCAGGCAGTCGACGAAATCGAGATTTTGTGATTATCGCCCGCACGGATGCCCGTGGCGTGACTGATATGAAAGACGCCATTCAGCGGGCCATAGCTTACCGGGAAGCTGGTGCCGATGTCATTTTTGTGGAAGCGTTGAAATCGGAAGCAGAGTTTGCAGAGTTTGCCAAGGAAGTACCCGGGCCACTGCTGGCGAACATGACCGAATTTGGTCAGACGCCTCTGATGGAATTGAGCACTCTATCCAGGCTTGGCTATCAATTGGTAATCTACCCGGTGACACTATTGCGGCTGGCATTGCAAAGCACCCGGGTGGCACTGCAAGCCATCAAGCAGGAAGGAACACAGAAAAACCTGATTTCCCAAATGCTCACTCGGCAAGAGCTGTACGATCTGCTAGGCTACACGGGGTATGAAGCACGGGATCGTGCGTATTTTGGAAAGTAGCTACTAGCTATCAGCTGTTAGCTGTCATCTTTGTATGCTATTGATGAATGATGTTGGTTTTGATTGAACATGGTTCGGATGAATGAGAATTGATCATTCGCTGATAGCTGATAGCTGACAGCGAAGAGCTTTGAAAGGATACTCTCCATGAGTGCAACAACCAACCCTGCGAAGGAAACCTATTCACCAGGTCTGGAAGGGGTGATTGCAGGTGAATCAGCTATTTCTACCGTGACCGGTGGCTTGCGTTATCGAGGCTATCCCATTACGGAACTGGCGGATCATTGTTCCTTCGAAGAGGTGGGCTATCTCCTGCTTTACGGCGAGCTGCCGAAAAAGTCAGAGCTGGCTGCATTTCATGCCCGCATTGCCGAGGCCAGACAACTGCCCGATGCCCTGATCAGCCTGTTCAAGGCGATGCCGAAAAATGTTCCTGCGATGGATGCCTGCCGTACTGCCATCAGTGTGCTGGCACATTATGACCCGGAAGTGAATGACAATTCAACTGCTGCTAATCGCCGCAAGGCAGAACGTCTCATGGGGTCGATTCCGCTCGCGGTGGCGGCACATCATCGTATTGTCAATGGACAGGAACCGCTGCAGGCACAGGATGGCTTGCCAATAGCCTCCGAGTTTCTGCGTTTGCTTACTGGCAAGGTGCCCAGCCATGAAGACACCAAGGCATTTGATGTTTCGCTGATTCTCTACGCTGAGCATGAGTATAATGCTTCGACATTTACGTGCCGGGTGGTCTGTTCCACCATGTCCGATCTGCATTCAGCCATCGTTGCGGGGGTTGGTGCACTGAAGGGGCCGCTTCATGGTGGAGCGAATGAAAAAGTGATGGACATTCTGCTGGCTACCGGCGGCCCGGAGAATGCGGAGAAGTGGACCTACGATGCCCTGGCACGCAAGGAACGGATCATGGGTTTTGGCCATCGGGTTTATAAGACGGGCGATGTGCGGGCAGCGTATCTGAAGAAATATGCCCAGGAAGCAGCCAAGCGGGCAGGCACCGAGAAGTGGGAAGAAACTGCCGAGATCATGGAAACGATCATGGCGAAAGAGAAGAACATGTTCCCTAATCTCGATTGGCCCGCTGGCCGCTTGTATCACGCCATGAACCTGGCAGTGCCACTCTACACGCCGATATTCGTCATGAGCCGTACCACCGGCTGGAGCGCACACTTCATTGAGCAGGCTGAGAACAATCGCCTGATTCGGCCACGTGGCTTGTACACCGGGCCGGATGTTCGCAAGGTGGTGGCGCTGGATCAGCGGGGGTAGGCAGGAAAATTCGTTTCTGCAGGATGCAATATGCTTCAACCTACGGTAAATCTGGTTGGCTTGCAGCCATTGCAGACGATATTGCTTTCCTGGTGGCAGGCACGTTTTCCCCAAGGCCCCACTGCCTGCCAGAAACTGGCCTGGCCTGCAATCTTCAATGGTCAGAACCTGTTGCTCACTGCGCCCACAGGCACAGGTAAAACCCTGGCCGCGTTGATTCCCATTTATCAGGAACTTATCAATCGACCGCATCGCGATAATCGCGGCATTGCCTGCCTGTATATTGCTCCACTTAAAGCATTGAGCAACGATTTGCATGTTCGGCTACAGGATGATGCTGAAACACTGGCTCGATATGGCACTCTTCGCATGACTGTCGGCCTGCGTACCGGAGATGTCAGCACCGCTGCTCGTCGCCAACTGCTCGATGATCCGCCTGATATCCTCCTCACCACGCCGGAGAGCCTGTCGCTGATGCTGGTACATCCGGAATCTGCCAGGGTGCTGCAGGATGTTCGCTGGGTGATTGTAGATGAAGTACATGCTTTGGCGTGCAACAAGCGAGGTTCAGATTTATCCATTTCACTCGAACGGCTTGATCATCTGACTGCCAAACCAGCTCAGCGCATTGGTTTGTCAGCAACCTGTCATCCGCTCCAGAAAGTAGCGCGCTGGCTGGGTGGTTCAAAGCACGAGGTGGTGATTCGCAGTGTTCAAGATCAGATTCGCTGGCGACTCGATATCGTTGACTTAACCCAGGCTATGCTGGAACAGTCGTTCCTCCCTTCGCTGCAGCAGCGGTTGCAGCATCTGATTGAAAAACATCGAACCGTGCTGGTTTTTACCAATGTCCGCAGCCTGGCGGAACGCCTTGGCTGGTCGCTGAAAAGACGGCTGCCTCACTTGGCCGAACAGATCGGCGTACATCACGGATCGATTGCTCGCCAGGAGCGGCATGAAGTTGAACGGAAGCTGCAACGTGGTGAATTGCGGGTTGTGCTCAGCAGCACCAGTCTGGAACTAGGAATTGACATCGGCTGCATCGATCATGTGGCATTCGTCCATGCACCCGGTGGCGCGGGCCGGTTGCTGCAACGCGTGGGGCGAGGCAATCATCGACCGGGATGCATCAAAACGGGCACACTTTTCGTCGGATCAGCCATCGAACTGCTGGAAGCGGTTGCCACCCGGGCAGCGGCAGAAGATGGTTTCCTCGAACCTCTACACATTCCAGCCGTGCCTTTGGATGTACTGTGCCAGCAACTGGTGGCGATGGCGGTGGTCAAGGACTATTCTGTCAGGCAGGCTTATGATCTGATCAGACGAGCTGCATGCTTTGAGCATCTGGAACTCATCGATTTTGTCCGCTGCCTGGAATATCTTTCCGGTGGCAACGCCCAGTTGAATATTCCGCCTCGCATCAGAATCAGGGATCATCGCCTGCTGGCTGGCTCTGGCATCATCCCCAGGCTGTACCGCACCAATGCAGGCACCATCAACGATGAGCCACATCGGCAGGTGTACTTGGAACAGCCCAAAAGCGATGAGCCGGCACGTTCACTTGGTTCGGTGCCGAACCACTTTGCAGACCGTCTGCTGGCGGGAGATCGGTTTTTGCTAAGCGGTAAGGTGTATGAGCTTTGTCGTCACGAACGGACCAGCGTGGTGGTGAAGGAGAGCGGTGGCCTGCCTGCGTTTACTCGCTGGCAGGGGGGGATTATGAACATGCCTCCGATTCTCGCGGAACGGTTCTGGACGTTGCGGGCCAGAATAGGCGATGCATTGATTGATTCCCCCGAACATGCCCGGCAGATTCTGCAGGAAGAATATCAGTTACCCGATGATGTGACAGAGCCGCTTATCGAGTGGATGAATAAACAAATTCAAGTCAGTGAAGTGCCTGATTCCGGTTTGCTGGTGGAAGCAGCGGCATCACCTGATGGTGAGCATGTGTCGTACAGTTTTCATGTGCCCTTGCCCGCTGCAGCTTGCGAAGGACTTGCCAGGGTGTTGAGTTGGCGAATCTGTGCGGGAACGCAGTATCCGATGGAGCCTGGCCCGCTTGGGTTCCTAATGACGCTGCCTGCTGATGTTGAAATTACACCTGGTCGATTGCGTATCTTGCTGTCGCCTGAAGGATATGACATTGATCTGCAGCGGGTATTGGCAGGCAGTCCGGTGCTTGCCCGGCGATTCATAGAAACAGCACACAACGGTTTGATGCTTTTGCGTAAGCCGTTGCGAGGCAAGCATCGCCGGGTCGGCGGTACTTCATGGGCAGGCGATAAACTGATGAACTGGCTGCGTTTCGCCAACCACGACTTCCCACTACTTCACCAGGCGCAACGGGAAGCAGCGGAAGATTATTTTCAGTCAGAAGCGACGCAGGCTTTCCTGGAACGGTTGCAACTGGATGAGATTCGGTTACGATGGTTGTCGGAGCCTTCGCCCTTTGCAGCAGAGTGGTGGCCGCAAAGCAGTGTAGCTCCAAAGAACTCGGTGAGCAGCCTGGACCAGATGCTGCTTGCACTGGGAACCACACAGCAGGAGGCAAATCATGTGGTATCAGGATGATTGGCTCTTTACCGCTGAACGGGTTATTATTCATCAGCCTACTTCCACTGCGGTGCTGGCTGATATGCACTTGGGCTATGTCGCTGCCCGGCGTGGTGATGGCGAAGCGGTGCCCCACTTTGGAGAAACTGAGCGGCTTGACTATCTGGTGCGCATTCTGCAGCACTGGAAGGTAAAGCAGGTAGTGGTGGCAGGCGACTTGGTGGAATCGGCCCGGCATGGCTACGAGGTGGCAAGCAACTGGGTGGCTGAACTGACCAGTCTGCAGATGGCCATACATCTGGTGCCCGGCAACCATGATCAGGGGCTGGGTGACATTGAAGGTCTGCAACTGCATCCTGAAGGTTTCACTTTGGGAGAGTGGATTGTCTTGCACGATGCAGAGCTAGAAGATGAGCGGCGGATTGTTCTGGGACATGTTCATCCGAGCTTGCGCTGTGCTACACTGCCTGGTGAAGCTCCCTGTTATCTCTACACGGAGAATCGTTTGTTGCTTCCTGCCTGGTGCGAGCACGCAGCGGGAGTGAGCGTACTCGGCAAAACGGATTGGCATCAGGCGGAGTGTTACGGCATCGTGGGAACTCAGGTAATTCACTTGGGTCTGGTGGAGAAGCTATCCAAGCAATTACGAAGGCGACCTAGACCCTTTCGTATCGGCTTTGGATTGACTACTTAGAGGCATCGCATGGCAGACTGGCTGACCACTCTGGAGTCGTTTGTCACTTCACCTGAAGGTCGCTGGGCTGTCATTGGGTTAGTGGTCATCCTGGTATTTCTGCTGATACTACAGAAATGTTTGAAGTACTGGAATCGCTCCCAAAGAAACATTGCCGATTCTGCCTTGCTGGAAGACCTGGCAACTTATGCACCAGCTCCTCCAATGCCAGCAGATGCCAAGCCATTGGTCCTCTATGGTTTGCCGGTCCGAATCAGGTTGATGGTATTTGGGCCATTGGGGCATGAGGCAGGAACCATAGAGCCTGATGAGGTGGCATCCATCGTTGATCGAATTGTTCCTGGCATGTATGCCAGAGTGATGCAGGATGCTACCCGCATTCGATTGTGGCCGACACAGCTAAGTTATTCGGGGTTTATCGCGTCCTTTCGCAGACTGTCACAATTGCCTTTCGATGCAAATCGCCAGCAGCGCTGGGTGCTGGTGATGGGGAAAGTAATTCGCAACGGCGCACCCATTGCAGTGGGCTTGGCGTTACAATCGACTGAGCCGCACACACTGGGGCCAGTCATGCTGCAGCATGCACACCAGTGGATGGAAGTGATGCGGTTTGGATCCTGATCATACCACAGTGAGTGTGCGCCCTCGTGCAGAATAATAAAGAGCCTGGTAGCGTTTCCAGTCGATAAGTTTTGTCGTTTTCCAGTGTGCCAATGGATAGCCTGCGTTGCCGTTGAGCTGCAACAGGTTTCCCAGTGCAGTCAACCGCTCTTCTTCGTCAATCATGTCTTCTTCCTTCAGCAGTTCACCTGCTTCATCGAGTTGCTTCGCATCGAAAGCCTGCCACCAGCCGGCGTGTAACATTTTCTGCAGTTGCTCTATTGTGACATTGCGTGGCAGGAGCGGTGTAAATGCCTTGGGCTGATGACGCTGATTCAGCACGTCTTTATCATCGAGACGATGATCTGCCAGGTGCTGCGGGTTGCTGCAGTAACCATCGCGAGGCGTGCCACGGTAATCGAGGTTGTAAAAGAGCACATCGCCATCATGAAGGAGCAAGGCCAGGGAGTGGGTCTGCAACTGCTGGCTCAAGCGATTGGCCACATCTGCCAGGAAGGGAGTATCTTCTCGATCAGCAAAGGGTTGAATGAGCGTTGTCCAGTTGCCTTGCCTCGGGCCTAGCAGATAGCAGAGGTAACCAACGCCTTTATCTAAGTGAGATAGCATCACTCCGGGGCCATCAGGTGGTATGGGGTCGGAGTGGGTGTACTTGAATTTCCATTCAGCCAGCACTGTCGAAAGTGCCTTGGCTGCGGCTTTCTGTTCCACGCGATGTAGATGGATGAGCGCAACGCTGGACATGGTTACCCGACTTCTGATGAAAGAGCAGCATGATAGAGTGCCGGTACCGTTAACCGATGATCCCCCTGAATGTAATAGCTTTCGCCACCATCAGCGACTGTGCGAACCAGAATGGTTTTCCAGGGCCGATAATAATAACGGGGGTCAGTCTTGGGTGCTTCGTGCGTCAAATCACCATCGAGCGGTATCAGATCGAACGCTGCAGTAGTGAAATGGCAAATCTGTCTGCCTAGCTGGTGGGCAAGATTGCGAGCCATCGTCAGCGCTTTCAGATAGACTTCCGGACCCATGACAGCGGTTCCGAAGTTCAACATGATGCCACCTTCGAGCGACTGGCATGCATGAGCAAAGGTAAGGAAATCGCGATAGCTGGTGGCACCCAGGGCTGCGCCATCGCAATTGGGGTGTTCGTGGATGATGTCATACCCCACGCCTACGTGAACCGTCACTGGGACGTTTAACCGCGCTGCTGCGGCGAGCACGCTGATATCCTTATGGGGAAAATTACCTTCGAGAATAGTGCGTCCGATTGCCTCGCCGAGCCCCAGACCCTGTTGATGGCCCATGACGATGGCATCATTGATGCGGCCAGTTTCTGACCAGAGTCCAAATTCGCCGGTTCGCACATACTTGGCCACGCTTTCGGTGGTTGCACCAATTAATGCAAATTCCCAGTCATGAATCGGCCCGGCGCCGTTCATAGCGATGTGTGTAATCAGCTTTTGTTCCATCAAGTCAATGAGGTAGCGGCTCACGCCAGCTCGGAGCACATGGGCGCCCATCATCAGAATGGAGGATGCGCCTCTGGCCTTGGCCTGCCGCATGCGCTCGCCCAGTTTGGGCAACGCATCATGCTGAAAGCTGCTGCGGGGATGAAACAGTGGCAGAATCTGCGACAGGTTCAGGTCGTGCTGACGCTGAGCCAGTGGCTGTATCTTTAGCTGTGAACGGTCAAGAATGGGATAAGGCATAATGCTATGAACTTCAGGAAACCTGTATGACCACTTTGCCAGTCAGCGTGCCGGCGCCATGGAGTGTATTTTCTTCGAGCAACTGATGGGCTGCTGCGGTTTGATCGAGCGGAAACGTTTTGCCGATGCAGGCTTTCAGCTTGCCGGTTTTCATCCATTGGTTCATCTCGGTAGCGCAGACACGCTGTTCATCGGGAGTAGCGTTGAACATGGCGAAGCCTCGGATGCTGAGATCACGCACGTAAAAGATGCCGAAGGGCAGGGCAGGGCGGGCAGCCCGGCCAGCGATGACGACAACTCTGCCCCGTATTTTCATGAGCGGCAATATCATTTCAAAGTTGGGATCACGCTGCGTTTCATACCAGAGATCAACGCCCTGGTTGTTGGTGAAATCCTTGATAGCCTTGGCAAGGTCATCCGTCTTGTAGTTCAAAACCAGGTCAGCTCCCCACGATTTGCACAGTTCCATCTTGGCCGAGTTTCCCGTGGTGGTGATAACTTTGCTGCCATGTGCCTTGGCCATCTGAATGACCATGGATCCAACGCCGCCGGTGCCACCATGAACAAATACCGTTTCGCCAGGTTGCAGTTGACCGGTGCGGAAAAGGCCCAGATGAGCAGTGATGCCTGTCAGGGCACAGGCTGCAGCATCGGCAGGCGAAACTGTTTCGGGCAATGGATAGGCCCAGTCTTCATTGAGAGATGCCAGTTCCGCAGCGGTTCCCTGGCGACCCATCATGCCCTGATTGCTGCCCCAGACTTTGTCCCCGATGCGAAAGCGGGTTACCTTGCTGCCAACCGCTTTCACTGTTCCTGCGAAATCGGCGTGGGGAATAAACGGGTTGGGCAGCGTGGCGTTGATGGTGCCTGCCCGGATGTACAAATCTATCGGGTTCAATGCGGAATGACTGATCTGTACGAGAATATCGTTAGGTTGCACCAGCGGTTCTGGCAGATCACTGATCTTGATGACCTCGGGCGGGCCAGTATGGGTATAAGCTGCAGCACGCATGTAGGTATCCAGTTGGCGAAGATAAATCTGTCGTATCTCTACATCTTATCAAGCTGGAGCTTAACAGCAGGGGATGCACTTGCTATCAATGGAGTAACCGAATGGACTCATGCCAATGACGGAACCAGACATCCAGCCAATTTCAGTAGAACCATCGGCGTCTGGTGAAGCCAATGCATCAGAACCAAACCATGCCGTGGTAAGTGAGCAGTCTCCAGAAACTACTCCTGCAGCTCCAACGGAAATGGCATTGAATACAGCATGGCCTGAGACCAGTCCTCGCCTGCGCCCTGATATATCGACTTCGCCCAGGAAATTGCCCGCCTCTCTTTGGCTGCTGGCGTTGCTGATACCCTATGCTGTCGTAGCCACCATTGCCGTGGTTTACTTACTGCAACAGCAGCAGCGCAGCCGCACGCCACATATTCTCGAAAGCATTCCCGATCAGGGGTTGTATGAAGACTTTTTTGAAGGCAGACAACGAGTGGTGATGCCGCCACTCAAGCAGGCGAAAGATGTGACGGGTAATCAGAAGGTCATTTCGCCGACGGAATCTCTTGGCAAGGAATTGCCGCCGTTAAAACTGGGCGAAACACGAACGGTTGGTTCATTAAGTGTTCAGCCGGTCGCGGTCAAAGTGATTGATGCCAGCTTTGCTTTTCGTGATGGCCAAAAGGATGTACCATTAGGCAAAGCATTGCAACTGGAACTGCGAGTGAAAAATACGGGCAAGCTGATTTTTCATCCCGATGATGTGACATTCAACCGCACTGGTGGGCAGGAAGGTAAACCGGTTTACACTTTTCTGGAATGGGGCAAGGAACGATTCTATGGCCCGGTGACTGATCCTGCACTGGAGCAGTTGAACCAGTCATCATGCCCGGCATTGCTACCGGGTGAAGAGGGAACCATATTGGTCACTGCCTGGGCCAATCAGGATCAGAAGAAACAGGCAGTGGATGCGATTAAGGAAGGGCAGTCAGGTATCTGGCGCGTGCATCTGCGGCAGGGCAAAGAAGATATCCTGCTTACCAACAACCGCAAGCGAAGCGTCTGGGTGACTACTGTTGTGCCTGTGCAAATACAAGCGAGCGATATTAAGTCTGATGCGAGTGAGAAGAAATGAAGTTGATTATTGGCCCAATTCAGGGTGAATCCACGTGGTTTTCCCGTCGTTTGCATGATCCTGTTTCCAGATCGGAACTATTTCTTTCAAGCGATCAATCGCAAACCGGCAAGATGCAAACGCAGCATCCCGATGACCGGCGCTGATGACCACTGCGACACTGATTTCACCGAGTTCCAAATACCCGGTGCGATGCACCAGGATCACCTCGTGTACTGGCCATTGCTGGCGGGTTTCCTGTTCTACCTGGGAAAGCAGTTGTGGAGCCATCACTGGATGAGCTTCGTAAGTCAATGCTGCCGTTTGCTCGGCACCGGTAAATTCACGTACAGTACCGAGAAATAAGCAGACAGCGCCGCTGGCATGCGAGCGCACTGCTTCGGTCAGTGCATGATAATCGATAGGTTCAGATTGGATGCGGATCATGTGGGTATCTTATAATGTTGTCAGCCACCACTCACGGGTGGCAGCAATGCAACTTCTGCCTGGTCGGGTATCAGGAAAGAATCGGGTACGATCTGGTTATTGACAGCAAGTGTTGATCGCTGGAGCAGAACATCGATGGTTGGCCAGCGCTGCGTCAACTGGCTTCGTAACTGTCCTGCAGAAAGCCCTTTCTCCCATCGCCAGTCAATCTGAGATACCTTGGCTTGTTCACGCAATCCTGCAAAGAAATGTACCTGAATCAATGAGGGTTTCCTTGTTTCAGTCTTTCCTGAAGTTGTGGCATTACACCGTATGCCAGTGCCAGCCATTGTACGGGATGCATGACCGTTTTGTTGCCTGCATGTTCCATCTGCAAGCGACAGGAACTGCATTCACTCGAACCAAAATGGAGATCATCCTGAGCGAATCGGCTGAGCATCGGTTTGCCTGCTTTCAGTGATGACTGGTAATTTGCCTGCTGCAATCCATACACGCCAGCCATACCTGAACAACTGACATCGAGTGTCTTGATACGGTAGTTGGCAGCGCTGGTGAGCAGATCGGGGCCGAAGATACCTTGCTGCAAGGCTTTCACATGACAGGGTACATGGTGGCCCAGAGTAATTGCAGGCGTGTTGCTCGGTATCGCAGGCAGTCGGCCTTGCTCCTGCAATTGACTAAGGTAGCTCATTAATTCCACAGTATGTCGAGCAATCTGTGCGGCACCTGGATCATCCACCAGGGCAAGGTAATCCTGCTGGAACATCAGTGCGGTGGTGGGTTCACTGCAGAGAATGGTGAAACCTTCACGAGTCAGCGGTTCCAGCGTATTGATGTTGCGTTTGGCCAACCGCTTGGCGCGTTCGACATGTCCAACCGAAAGTGATGCGGCACCGCTTTGCAGAGCTTCCGGTGGTACGAACACCTGCACATTCGCCAGTTGCAACACACGTACCGTGGCTTCAGCAATATCAGGATCGAAGTACTGGGCATAGGTATCAGCAAAATAAAGAACACGCGGTCGATCCGTTGCGACTGGTTTCTCTGTCCAGCCGAATCTTTTAGCTCGTTTTGCAAAGATATCAGAATGCAGAGCAGGCAGCCGTCGATGCCGAGTGATGCCAAAGCATTTTTCGATAACCCAACGGGTGGCTCTGTTTCGAAGCAGGCGATTCACGAGCCAGGCACCCCGACTGCCCCATCGAGCCCAGGTGTCAATGTGTGATACAGTCCAGTCACGCCATCGCAACCCCTGTTCCCTGGCAAACTGTGCTTTAGCTTCCAGCATGAGTTGCGGGATAGCAACACGCGATGGACACTCGATCGCACACATCTTGCAGTTAACGCAAAGGTCTGCAACCTCACGCAACTCTTCTGAACCCAGGGTGAGCGACTTGTCGGGGTGCTGCAACATATCACGCAGAAGATTTGCCTTGGCTCGTGGGCTGGCAGCTTCGGTTTTCTGGGAATGGTAAATCGGGCACATGCGGGTTTCGCTCACCGTCGTTCGACAGGCACCGCAACCGTGGCAGGCCTCTGCTGATGCAAGTGGCGATTGCCCTGCCCAATGCATTTCCCATTCGATGATCGGCAACGTAAATGCTCCATCTTTTTTGGAGACAGCATTTTCTTCCTTGCTGGTAGCTGGTGTTGGTGCAGCCAGGGTGCGGAACACTTCGTATGGCGATTCAGAACCGCCCAGTATTTTTCCACGGTTGTAAATGCCTGTTGGATCAAACAGAGTTTTTACTTGCCTGAACAATTCCGTGAGCGGGCCAACCTGTTGCGCCATCCAGGGAGTGCGTGCCAGCCCCACTCCATGCTGTGCACTAATCGTTCCACCAACACGGAAAACCTCGGCATACACATCATGGGTGAAAGATTTCAGCCGATCAATGTCTGCGGAATCGTGGAGATCGTACAACGGCCTGATGTGAACGATGCCCGCACCTGCATGGCACAAAATGCTTGCAGTCGTTTCGTGCCTGGGCAACAGTTTCTGTACATGATCGAGAAAACCGGTGAGTGCATCGGTAGGCACCGCAATATCTTCGAGGAATGCAACCGGCATGCGCCGGGCATTGGCATAGAGTGCGGGCAACGCCAGGCTGCGGAACGACCAGAGGTGCTGGGCTTCCGCAGGTTCCAGGGCCAGTCGCTCGACAATTGGATGTGCCTGTTGCCTGAGAAGTGCTGTCCCTTTTTCGATCATCGGCAGAACGGTCCCGTTCTCCATGCCCTCCCATTCAATCAGCAGGGCAGACTGCATGCTGGGGCTGAGCCAGCGTTTGAACACCGGATCGGCTTCGCAGGCCATGGTGATAAGGCGTCTATCCAGCATTTCGATGGCTGCCGGTCCACTTTCCATGAGGTAAGGGACTGCTTCGGTTGCCTGTTGCATTGAAGTAAACCCTAGCAGCAGCACAGCCCGTTCCACTGGCAAAGGCACCGTTCGTAGGGTAGCTTCCGTGATAAAACCCAGTGTGCCTTCGGAACCGATCATCACTTTCTGCAACTGGATCAGCTTGTCCCGCTCCAGATCGTGTAGCAGATAACCAGCGCGATGAAATGGCGTTTTGGGCAGACACGTTTGAATGAGGTCACGATTCTTGTCGATGAGTTGATGCAGCACCTGCGCCAGTTGCGACTCCGCAGTAATGGGCAGGCGGGGTAAGTGCGTATGCGGCAACAAGGTGACTGATTGGCCGGTGCCTATGATGGCTTGAATCGATTCGACATATTGCCTCAGGTAGCCATACTTCATGACGCGAGAGCCGGAAGCATTGGTAGCCAGCATGCCACCCATCGTGCACGATGATTCACTGGCAGAATCGATGGCAAGCCTGCGACCGATGGGCAGGAGAGCCTGATTCACCTTGCTCGCCACTACTCCAGGCTGAACACGAACCGTTTCAGGACCGATTTCCAGAATCTTCTGAAAATGCTGTGTCAGATCGACAACCAGTTCGCTGGTGAGGCTTTCCCCTGCCAGGCCTGTCCCACCACCGCGAGGCGTGAGACCGAGTTTCTTCTCGTTAGCATATTTCACCAGTGCCAGCAGGTCTTCCTGATCCAGCGGTGTGGCAACTCCTAGAGGCAAAACGCGAAACAGACTGGCATCAGTCGCAAACATCCGCCGCGTCGCTTCATCAAATTGAAGCGAACCGCGAAAGTGGTTGCGCAATTCTTCACGAATGGTTTTGGGGGATAACGACACACGGATCGCCTGAAGGAGAGTGTTCCCTCCAGCTTAACGAGTATCAGCCTGAAATCCAAACAGTGAACTGTGGAAACAGGTGTGAAAAAGGTCTGAAACTACAGACAAGCTGGAGAAACCTCCAGCTTGTACCGGTTTTACTCCCCTCTCCCCTTGGCGGGAGAGGGAGTTGGGGGTGAATCGGGCTTTAGTACGAATATGCCGAGAGCGTTACGCCGATGTGTCCGTTGGTAGGGTAAACCCTCACGTCGCGGATGCGTCCAGAGCGGGCATCGCGAACGGTCAACACCCCCCGCATACCCGTGCGGTGCAAGGCCTCGTGCAGTTGTTCCGGATGCCTGACATCGCGGCCATCCACTTCGAGAATGATGTCGCCTCGTTCCAACCCTGCATAGAAAGCTGGTGATCGCCAGGCAACTGAGTTGATTCGCAAGCCATGTCGTTGATGGATATGACGATAGCCTGAATGCCAGCCATGGCGATAAGGTGGATCGAATGCCTGTGAAGCACTTGGAATGGCAAAGGTACACAGGGAAGCAAGAGCAAGAGATAAAAGTCGCAGTTTCATGGGCAACTCCTTGGTATGAACGCATCCGTCGCTGGATGCACCCCAGAGACGATCACATCCGGAGAGGTTGCGCGGATTTCATGGGATTATCATCAAAAACAAAAAATGTCATGGAGCGGTGTGGTTTGACATGAGCTACGCCTTCGGGTAGTGTTCATCCATGTCAATCTGATGAATGCTTATAGGGTCAAGACTTATGTCTCATCTGGCAATGATAGCTGGTGTGCTGTTGAGTCTGTTTTCTGGTGCATGTGCATTTGCCCAAACGGTCGTTGTGCCGCCTTCACGTGCCAATAGTGAAGGCAATACAGGACTTCAATACACCACTACAGGTGGTTCCATATTCCAACAACTGTACGGCTCCTCGTTGCTCAGTGGCTTTCCCATTGGCAGTCAAATCACAGCCATGCAGGTTCGCCTGAATGGCGGAGACCCGTCTGGTCCTTCCGAAGTTCTCAGCACTCCGAACTTTGACATTTACCTGGGACCGTCGAATTTCACTGTTGGATCGTTAAGTTCTAGCGTAGCAGCCAATCAGGGTCCAGGCACGGTGCAGGTGCGCAATGGACCACTGTCATTCGGCATCAACAGTTACCCAGGTGGTGCGACACCGAATGCGTTTGGCCCGGTCATCAACTTTTCGACGCCTTACATCTATACCGGCGGCGACCTGTTGATGACAATCACTTGGAGTCACGCACAGGCCTTCACCTTTATCCGATGGGACTTTGACAATGCCATCGTAGGCGCTCAGTACAGGGAGAATGGCTTTTATAACGATCCAGTCGTTCCAAATAATGTCACCAATGGCGCGTTAATTGTGCAATTCCAGTATGCTGCAGTCCCTGAACCAACCACGCTGGCATTCACCGGTTGTGCAAAATTGGTTGCAGGTGCATGGTACTATCGTAGGCGACAGAACCGCTTGGCAATTCTCGACCAGCTTTCAGAGTAGCAGATATGCCCGTGGATGGATTGGTAAATCATACTGATCGATGGCAGTGCTGTTGAAAATGACACTTTGCAAGAAGGTGATGCTTATGTCTCGAACGGCAATTATTACTAGAGCATTTTCAGTTCCATTCTTGCGGCGCATATCCTGCATGTCGGAGGTAGTTGGCGCATTCATTAGGCGAGAACCAGTCGAGGCACTGGCCGCAGAGTTGATCACATGCTTCCTTGGTGCGTGGCTTGCGTTTGCG